>DATKUQ010000438.1:0-4302 GCA_035530495.1 Burkholderiales bacterium | reverse complement strand
TAGGGGTGCGGCCCGGCGACGGTACCGATGATGTAGTAGGTGTTGTGGATATTCGTCACCCAGTCGCGCATGGCTTCGTTCAAGGCGTCTTTCAACGTCTTCGAACCCGACTCCACCGACACCACGCTGGCTCCGAGGATTTTCATGCGGTGGACGTTCGCCGCCTGGCGCCTGATGTCCTCCGACCCCATATACACCACGCACTCCAGGCCGTAACGGGCCGCGACCGTGGCCGTCGCTACACCGTGCATGCCGGCGCCGGTCTCGGCTATGATGCGCGGCTTGCCCATGCGCCGCGCGAGCATCGCCTGCCCGAGCGTGTTGTTGATCTTGTGGGCACCGGTGTGGTTGAGATCTTCGCGCTTGAGGTAGATTTGCGCCCCGCCGAGCAGACCCGACCAGCGCTTGCAGTGATAGACCGGGCTAGGGCGGCCCACATAGTGCTTGAGGTCATAACGGAACTCGGCGATGAATTCCGGATCGCTGCGATATTTTTCGTAGGCGAGCCTGAGTTCGTCCAGCGCCTGGATCAGGGTCTCGGCAACGAAGATGCCGCCGTAGGGGCCGAAATGCCCGTGGCTGTCTGGCAGATCATGGATTTTCATTTTTCACTCCCGCTATGAAGGCCGCGATTTTCGCGGCGTCCTTGACGCCTTTGCTCGCTTCCACGCCGCTGGACACGTCCACCGCCCAGGGCCTGACTTGGCGCACCGCCGCACCGACGTTATCTGGCGTCAGCCCGCCCGAGAGTATGACCGGCCGGGCCAGATCGCGCGGGATCAGCTTCCAATCGAAGGCGCCCCCGGTGCCGCCGTAAAGCTGCTCATGGTAGGCGTCCAACAGCCAGCCCTGCGCCGCGAAATAAGGCGACAGATATTGTACCAAATCGCCATCCGGCCGGACCCGTGCGGCCTTGATGTAAGGCAGGGCGAACGCGCCGCAGAAATCGGGCGCTTCGTCGCCGTGAAATTGCAGCAGGTTGAGAGAACAATGACGCAGCACCGACTCGACCTGTTCCCGCAGCGGATCGACGAACAGGCCTACTATGGTTACAAAGGGCGGAATCGCAGCGGCGATCGCGCGCGCTTGATCGAGGCTCACATTGCGCGGGCTGGACGCATAGAACACCAGGCCGATCGCGTCTGCGCCCGACTCTACCGCCACGCGCGCATCCTCGACCCGAGTGATGCCGCATATCTTGATGCGCGTCCTCACGCCAGCACCTGCTCCGGGAAAACGAGACGGCTGGGTTCGAAAGCGGGCAGTTTCCATCCGGGCGCGTATTCCACGCCCGCAAGATACAGCCCGTCGGCGGAAAACGTCGGTGCCGCCAAACGGCGATCACGGCTCGCAAGTACCTGGGCCAGCCATTCCGGGGGATATCTTCCTTTGCCCACGTAGACCAGACAGCCGATGATATTGCGCACCATGTGATGCAGGAACCCATTGGCGGTGAACTCGAAACTGAGATAAGCCCCGCGCCGCTCCAAAGTGCAACTGCGCAGTGTGCGCACCGGGCTTTTCGCCTGGCACTCGCTCGAGCGAAAGGCGCTGAAATCGTGTTCGCCCGCGAGACAGGCCAGCGCCGCGCGCATCGCATTCATATCGAGCGGCAGATGGAACCAGCCCACGCGGCCGTGGTGCAGCGCCGGACGCACCGCATGGTTGTAGAGCAGGTAGCGATAGGTGCGCGATATGGCCGAGTAACGTGCGTGGAAATCATCGGCCACCCGCGCCGCCCATTGCACTGCCACCGCCTGCGCGAGCAGCGTGTTCACGCCGCGCACCCAGGCCGATTCGGGACGCGCTGCGGCGGTCTCGAAATGCGCAACTTGAGCCAAGGCGTGCACACCGGCGTCGGTGCGGCCGGCTGCCGCAAGACGCACCGCCCCCCCGGCAATGGACGCGAGCGCGCGCTCCAAGTGATCCTGAACGGTATCGCCGGAAGGCTGCGACTGCCAACCGCGGAAACCGCTGCCGTCGTATTCAATGCCGATTGCGATTCTCATCGTTGCGCACAAACAAAAAACCCCGGGGCGGGCCCGGGGTCGGTTAAGTTCTCGGCAGAATTAGCCCAGGGCGGTGATCATAGTCTGCGCTTGTTCCTGCTGAGCGGCGTCGCCTTCCTTCAGCACCTCGTCGAGCAGTTCGCGCGCCCCGTCCTTGTCGCCCATCTCCTGGTAAGCTTTGGCCAAATCGAGCTTGGTCGCCACTTCCTGCCAGTGCGCGTCTGGCGCGGGAGTGGCCTCGCCTGGCGAGCCTAGGTCCAGGCTGATGGCTGAGAGGTCCAATGGTGCCGACGGCGCTTCTTCCTTCTGGGGCGGAAGATCCAGATTAAAATCGAAGTCGATACCCCCGCCCTCGGCAACAGCGGCCTGCGGCGCGCCTGGTGCCGCCGCTGGTGGTGCCGGTTGCGTCTCTGGCGGCGAAACCACCGGCTCAGCCGATGGCACCGCAGCGTCTGCGCCAGGCAAATCAAAATCGAAATCTATGGAGGCAGCTGTATCGGCTGGCGCCTCAACGACCGTGGCTTGTTGTTCGGCCGGTGCAGCCTCGGCTTTTTTCTCCTCGCCGCCCAGATCCAGATCGAAATCGAAATCGGCAGTGGCGTCAGCCGCCTTGGCGGCGCCGCCTGGCGGAGCAGCTTTCGGCTTAGGCACTACGCCCGGCATAGTCTCGCCGCCTAGGTCAAAATCCAATCCCGGCGGCGCTTCGGGCGCACCGCCCGCGTCCAGTACCAGATCGGGCACGACTGCCGCTGGGGAAGCACCTTGCGTGTCGGTTACAGCTTGAACCGCACTGGTGTCAGCCTTGCCGCTATAGAGAGGATTTTCCGGATCGATCTGCGCGCCCAACGCAAGCGCTTTTTCCCAATCCGCGCCCTCGCCATTGGTCGCCGCGTGGATTTCAGCCGCGACAGCCTCGAATGCCTTCGCATCCTTGCGGTTGGCATAGATTTCCAGCAATTTGACGCGAATCGGCTGACGCGACGGATCCTTGGCCAAGGCCTCCTTGAGTATCTCCTCGGCCTGCGTATCCCGGCCATAGGCCATGTAAACATCGGCTTCTGCGATGGGATCGACTTCGGTTTCGTCGGTCGCCGCCGCGGTGGCGCTCGGACTCAAAGCGCCCTGAATTTCGCCTTCGCCGGTGACGGGCTCGGCACCGCCGGCGGTGCCGAACACCGAGTCGGTCGCCAGGCCGGGCGCGCCGATTACGCTGCTTTCCATAATTTGCAGGGCTTTCTTGCGCCGCCACGCGTAATAGCCATAGCCTGCGAACAGAAGCAACAGGAATCCCCCGCCACCGTAGAGCGCTAGCTCGTTGCCGAGGATTTCGTCCAACAGGCTCGGCTCAGGCACCGGCGCTGGCGCGACCACCTTGTGCGGCGCTTTGGCCGCCGGGATCTTGTGTGGGGCTTTGGGCGCGGCGATTTTGGGCGAAGCGGCCTTGGGTACAGGGGCTTGGGGCGCAGCACCCTCGGCTTTCCCGGGCGCGGGCGTCTTGGCGGGCGCGGGCGTCTTGGCGGATTCGACCGCCTTGACCGCTGCGGGACCGGCTGCGTGCTGCTGCAACTGCGCGCCGGCTTCGCTCTTTAGCTCAAGCAGCTTCTGCATATCCTGCACATTCTTCTCGAGCATGGCGATGCGCTCGTTCGCCTCCTTCAGCGCACCTTCCTTGGCGATCAGGTCTTCCTGCAGCGCCTGCCTGCTGCGCAGTGCGCCTGCCTTGCCCGGTACCTCAGCCTTGGAAACCTTGAGCTGGTCCTTTACGCTCTGGGCCGGCGCCGGCTTTTCTTCGCCCATGGCGGTAATCTTGCCGCTCGCACTTTGGCGCCGCCGTTCCGTGCGCGCCGGCGCAGCAGCCACAGCAGCAGCCAATCTGCGTCGGTATGCGTTGAAATCCGCGGCCTGCGCCGATACCATGCGTATGGCCTCATGCTGGTCGACCGCGGCCGCGGTCTGCATGTCGGGAATGTTGAGAATTTTTCCGGCACGCATGCGGTTGATGTTGCTGCCATCGAATGCGTCCGTGTTGCTGCGATACAAGGCGATCAGCATTTGCTGCAGGCTGACGTTGCCGGATCTGTTGGCATTGGCAATCTTGGTCAGGGTATCGCCCCGCTTCACCAGATAAGTCTTGGTCGCCTTGGGCGCGGACTTGATGGCGGGCGCCCTCGATGCCGCCGGTCCGGGCGCCGCAACGGCGGCTGGGCGCTCGACGGCCGGGGTGCGAACCTCAGCTGGAACTTGCTTGGGCATTTCCACCGACTTGATCCCGGGCGCTGCCGTCGACGGTACG
>DATKUQ010000437.1:0-5611 GCA_035530495.1 Burkholderiales bacterium | reverse complement strand
TCGGATCCTTGCACGCCATGCGGTACATATTCGCCGTGGGCCCGCCGACGTCGGAAATCACGCCGGTGAAACCGGGCGTCTTGTCGCGGATCTCCTCGATCTCGTGCAGGATAGACGCCTCCGAACGGCTCTGGATGATGCGCCCCTCGTGCTCGGTGATGGAGCAGAAGGTGCAGCCGCCGAAACAGCCGCGCATGATGTTCACAGAGAAGCGAATCATTTCCCAGGCCGGGATTTTCGCCTCGCCGTAAACCGGATGCGGCGCGCGCGCATAGGGCAGGCCGTAGACATGATCCATTTCGGCGGTGGAAAGCGGCAGCGGCGGCGGATTGAGCCACAGGTCTCGATCGCCGTGCGCCTGCACCAGCGCGCGCGCATTGCCCGGATTCGACTCGAGGTGGAAGGTGCGCGAGGCGTGTGCATCGAGAACGGGGTCTTGTTTCACCTGCTCGTACGAGGGCAGGCGGATGACGGTACGGGCGCGCTCCTGCGCTCGCGCGGCGAGCCGCTCCTCGCGGCCGTGGAAACGGATGGCGTGCGTCGTCGCCGTCGTCGCCACAGCAGCGGTGGGCGCTTTTTGCACCATGGCATACGGATCCGGGCGTGCATGGATCGCACCTGGCGTGTCCACCGTGGTCGAATCGGCCTCGCTCCAGCCCTCGGGCTGCCAGCCGCGCGGCACCATGAAGGCGCAACCGCGCAGGTCGCGTATTGCCTTGATGTTTTCGCCCGCGGCCAGGCGGTGCGCGAGTGCCACCAGCGCGCGCTCGGCATTGCCGAACAGCAGCAGGTCGGCCTTGGCGTCCGGCAGGATCGAGCGCCTCATTTTGTCCGACCAGTAATCGTAATGCGCGATGCGGCGCAGACTCGCCTCTATGCTGCCTATGACCAGCGGCGCGTCGGGGAACGCTTCGCGGCAACGCTGCGAATAGACGGTCACCGCATGGTCCGGGCGCCTGTCGGGCGCGCCGTCTGGTGTGTAGGCATCGGTGGAGCGGATTCTGCGGTCGGCGGTATAGCGGTTGACCATGGAATCCATGTTGCCGGCGGTGACGCCGAAGAACAGGTTCGGCTTGCCCAGGCGCCGGAAGTCCTCGGCCGAGCGCCAATCGGGCTGGCTGATGATGCCGACCCGGAATCCCTGGGCTTCGAGCAGGCGACCCACCAGCGCCATGCCGAAACTCGGGTGATCGATATAGGCGTCGCCGGTGATGACGATGACGTCGCAACTATCCCAGCCCAGCGTCTGCATTTCGCTGCGGGACATCGGCAGAAAAGGAGCGATGCCGAAGCGCTGCGCCCAGTGCTTACGATAGGAAAAAATCGGTTTGATTCGGCTGTCCATGCGGTTCAGTTCATCCGGACCTGCGCAGTCCGGCCCGGCGCGCCTGCGGCGCTTTGCCGAACGCACTCCGCCCGGGTCGACTTTGCCTGGGTCTGCTCATGGCGTCGATTTGACCTTTTCGTATAGCCGGAATATTTCGGCGCGGTCGCCGGCACGGTAATCCTGCCAGATCTTTTTCCACTGCGCGCCCGGGTTTGCCTCGGGCAGCCGGCGGTTGGCCTGCACCAGCAACAGGCTGCAATCAGGACGTGCGCGAATTTCAGTGCGCTCGGTGACGATGCCCGCATGGTAGTCGAAGGCGGCGCGCTGCGCTTCGCCCAGCCCGTGGCTGGCAATGCAAGTGAAATGCTTGGGCAGGTGCGCCAGCAAGGAGCGCGCCACAGGCCGGTAGCTCTTGCCGTGATCGATCCAGGGCATCCACAGCAGCATCGTCAGTGCCCAGAACAGTGCGAGTCCGGCGGCCCAGAAGGTAACGCAGCGCTGCGCCGCATTTCGGCTGCGCAGGATCAACGCGATCCAAGCGAGCGTAATGGCGACTGCGGCGATGAACGGCAGCCAGGCAAAGTGCGCGACAAAACCGGGCTCTATGCGCACCGCGTTGGCGGCGATGCGCGGCGGAGAGCCGGTTTGCACTGCCACATACCCGAGCCAGATGAGGCCGCCGAGCAGACTGAAGGTCATAGCGCCGAACCATGCGAGCGCGTTGGCCGCGCCGCGGCGCAGATCGCCCAGAACCTGCGCGGCCAGTAGCGCCAGCGGCAGCAGCAAGGGCAGCAAGGGCAAATCGCCCGGCTCGCGCGCAACCCAGACCAGCCCCAGTCCGGCGACCAGTGCGACCAGCGGCAGCACTACGCGTGCGGAACTGGGTTTTCTGCGATACAGCCATAGCGCCCACAGCGCGATCGGCCACGCCGGCCACGCGAACCAGGAGAGCGTGCCCAGTTCCTCCGCGGCGAAGGCCAGACTGGGCGTATGGGCAAGTGTGGCCAGACCGTTGTGGTGCAGCCATGCCGCTAACAGCGCCGGCGAGTGCGCATGAAGCAGCACCGGCCAGATCAGCACCCAAGGTGCAAGGACCAGCGCGCCGCAAGCCATGGCGAGCCCCGCGCTGCGGCTACGCCAGTCTGGCACGATCAAAGGCGTCGCAATCAGGGCGACGATGAACGGCAGGATATGCACGAATCCGCTAGAAAGAAATGCAGCGCCCAGGCCGCAGCCGAGGGCGACGCCGGCTGCATACGGGCGCTTCCCGACGAGCGCGGCGCCGTAGTAGGCGCAGGCGAGGCCGGCGAGCAGCGCCGTTTCGCTGATGGCCTCGTGCGCATGCACCAGCAGGCCCATGCAGCCCAAGAACATGAGCACGACACCGTCGCCGCGGCTCCGGTCGCTGCGGCTGTCGATGTCGTTTCTGTCGTCGTTCTGGAAGGCGGGCCCCGCCAGACGCAGGAACACGAGCGCTAGCGCAATACACGCGCCGGCCGCCAGGCGTATCGCATCGTGTTGCGGCATGAGCCCGCCGAGCAGCCGGGCGAACGCCGCAGCGATCCAGTAGAACAGCGGACCGTCGTCGGGGTAGTACTCGCCCGCGAGCCGCGGCAGCAGCCAATGGCCGTGGGCGACGAACTGGTGCGCAATACCTATGCCGATGGCGTCTTCGTTCTTCCAGGGTTCGTGCCCGATCAGGCCCGGCAACAGCCAGATCGCGACCAGGATCAACAGGGGGACGCGCGCGAGCGGCAGCGTGATGCGTGCGCCTGACACTATACGAGCGCCTTGAGTGTCTGCACCAATGTGGTTTCACCCATGGGATTCATGCGCTCATTTTACTCGGCGAGAAAACAAAAAAGGCAGCCGCAGCTGCCTTTTCCGGGAAGGGCCTGTCCTTCAGGCCGTTTTGGCCGCGGCCTCGGGCTTCTTCGCGTATTTCTGGCGGAATTTCTCCACCCGGCCGGCGGTGTCGACGATTTTCTGCTTGCCGGTGTAGAACGGGTGGCAGTTGGAGCAGACTTCGACGTGCAGCTCCTTGTTCATGGTCGAGCGCGTCTGCCAGGTATTGCCGCAGCTGCAGATGACCTTGATTTCGTGATAGTCGGGGTGGATGTCTGTTTTCATGGCTTTTCCTTTAATGCGGTCCGGAAATAGGAGCCGCGAAAGGCGGCGATTATCCCAGAAATCGAGGCGCTGAGCAAGCTGTAGCGCCATCTGGGGATCTGACCCCGTAAGCAGGCAGGGACTTTTTTGTTCCAGAGCGCTCGCTCCGGGTAGGGTGGTTCGAACCGCGTCAGCCTCGGCGCATAGAATCAAAAAAGTCCGCGTTGTTCTTGGTCGCGCGTATCTTGTCCACCAGGAACTCCGCCGCTTCCAGGTCGTCCATCGGATACAGCAGCTTCCTCAGCACCCACACCTTCGACAGCACTTCCTTGGCGATCAGCAACTCTTCGCGGCGCGTGCCCGAGCGGTTGACGTTGATCGCCGGGAAAATGCGCTTCTCGTACATGCGCCGGTCGAGATGGATTTCCATGTTGCCGGTGCCCTTGAATTCCTCGTAGATCACGTCGTCCATGCGGCTGCCGGTGTCGATCAGCGCGGTGGCGAGGATGGTGAGGGAGCCGCCTTCCTCGACGTTGCGCGCGGCGCCGAAAAAGCGCTTCGGCCGCTGCAGCGCGTTGGCGTCGACGCCGCCGGTAAGCACTTTGCCCGAGGCGGGCACCACGGTGTTGTAGGCGCGCGCAAGGCGCGTGATCGAGTCCAGCAGGATCACCACGTCCTTCTTGTGCTCGACCAGGCGCTTCGCCTTCTCGATCACCATTTCGGCGACCTGCACGTGGCGCGTTGCCGGTTCGTCGAAGGTGGAGGCGACGACTTCGCCGCGCACGGTGCGCGTCATCTCGGTCACTTCCTCGGGGCGCTCGTCGATCAGGAGCACGATCAGCACTACGTCGGGGTGATTGGCGATGATCGCGTGCGCCATATGCTGCATCAGCACGGTCTTGCCAGCCTTCGGCGGAGACACGATCAGCCCGCGCTGGCCCTTGCCGATGGGCGCGATGATGTCGATGATGCGGCCGGTCATGTTCTCTTCGGCCTTGATGTCGCGTTCGAGTTTGAATACCTCGTCCGGGTGCAGCGGCGTCAGGTTCTCGAATAGGATTTTGGTCTTGGAGTTTTCCGGCAGGTCGCCGTTGACCTTGTCCACCTTGACCAGCGCGAAATAGCGCTCGCCGTCTTTCGGCGTGCGGATCTCGCCCTCGATGGTGTCGCCGGTGTGCAGGTTGAAGCGGCGGATCTGGGAAGGGGAGACGTAGATGTCGTCGGTCGAGGCGAGGTAGGAAGTGTCGGGCGAGCGCAGGAAGCCGAAACCGTCTGGCAGCACTTCCAGCGTGCCGTCGCCGAATATGGATTCGCCCTTTTTCGCGCGGTTCTTCAGCAGCGCGAATATGAGCTCCTGCTTGCGCAGGCGATTGGCGCCTTCTATTTCATGTTCCACCGCCATCTGGACAAGTTCGGTGACGTGCAGGGTTTTAAGTTCTGATAATTGCATGCGGAGAACGCTCGTATGGAACGAAAAAGGCTAGACAGCCTTGGGAATCAGTACAGGGAGGAACTGGCGTCCGGATCCGGAGGGGGTGGTTACGATATGCGGGAATGTCTTCCCGCATGCACCCCTACGTCAGGGCTTGCTTCTACTTGCCGAAACAGCCTCTGAGATAAACCACCGGTGACGCTTCAGGTGCAAGGATAGAGGGTCTAGATGTTGCTGTCAAGGAAGGCCGTAAGCTGCGATTTCGACAGCGCGCCGACCTTGGTCGCCTCGATGTTGCCGTTCTTGAACAGCATCAGTGTGGGGATGCCGCGGATGCCGTACTTGCGCGGGATGTCCTGGTTCTCGTCAACATTGACCTTGGCGACCTTGAGCTTGCCCGAGTATTCCTTGGCCACTTCCTCCAGAGTCGGGGCAATCGCCTTGCACGGCCCGCACCACTCGGCCCAATAATCGACCAGTACCGGGCTTTGCGCTTGCAATACCTCGGTTTCAAATGTCGCATCGGTTACGTGCAGTATATGTTCGCTCATGCAGTCCTCGTGTTCGTGGTTGGTGGGTGGTGGTTCGTGGTTCGTGGTTCGTTGTACGCGGTTCGTGTATCGGATAAGCTCGCGATCCGTGGCTGCGAAATCCGAGGGGGAATGGGCTCAGATTCTAATCCTATTTCAGACTTGTCGCAGCGACGCCGGGTCGAATACTATTTGGGGCCTCGCCGGCGGATT
>DATKUQ010000436.1:0-8103 GCA_035530495.1 Burkholderiales bacterium | reverse complement strand
GTTTTGCTGATGACGCGCTTCGCGGTGCCGGTGGTAAGCATTGGAACTGATGCGCTGTTCCACAAATTCATGGCCGACGACTGTGCGTCGAGTCAGCAGGCCATCGGCGTCGCATCTGAAAATCTCGCCAAGCTCAACCCCCCGGCGGCGGTCGCCAACAACAGCCAGGGAATGGTACAAAAGTTCAAGGATTGGTGGTCTAACAACGGAAATGTAAAAACGCGCTTCCAGGAGTTGAAAGAAACCGTAGAACAGGCAACAGGGCGCATCGTCAAGCTGATGGTGATTTTCTTGTTGCAGACGCTGCTTATCCCGTTGCTGTTGCTATGGGTCCTGTACGGGATAGCCCGGGGAGCTTTCGAGCGGCCAAGGCTGACGTCCGCGTAAGCGAGCCGGCAGATGGTCGAAGGTCTGCCCTGGCCTCGGCGCGCATTTCTTTGCTGGCGATAGGCCTTTCCCGCTTAGTGGAGGCGGCCAGCCTGGTCCGCCGCTCCCGTCCGGGTTTGAAGTGGGGTGCATATTTTGCGGGCACCGGAACCGGTTCCTTTATAGCGGGATTGCGCGCGCCTAGGAGTATTCGGGAGGACCAGGAGTCTTAAGTTCGCCTTAAGTCGGATGCGGTAAGGTCGATCCAACGGTACCACCATATCAGCTCCGACGTAACGGAGGCGCTTCATGAAAACCGGAACACATACAGTTGCGGCACTGGTCGCGGGATCGTGTCTCGCGCTGGCGGCCGTAGCATCGATCGCTGCGTCGCGTGAAAGGATCGAAGCGACGTCGACGACGACCAGTGCGAGCAGCGGCAAGATGATCCCCGGTAGCGTGGTCGATAGATCTGGCAGCGGGACGGCCAGCCGCTACGACGAAAGCTTCGTCAAATGGATCCCGGTCCTTGTGCCGCTGCTTGCGGTCCTGCTCGCAGTCGGGACGTACTTCATTTTCGGGATGATCCGCTGAGAGGGACACCGGCCATTCCTTATGCGGCATGTTGCTGCAATAGTTATTGTGGATTCAGTCGCCTGCGCTGCGGAAACCGGCCCGTCGGCGCGGCTGAGGAACATGTCAAGGATCTTCCAGCCGCATTCTGACGCGCGCGATTCGAAGCGCGGGGGGATTGGCAGTGAACTTAGGACGAATCGAAGCATCAATAGTGCAGGGAGTGGTACGCCTGAACAGATGAACGCGAAACAATAAAACCCGCGCGCGATCGGCAAGGATCGCCTGCCGGGGCGCGCTCATCCATGGAAGGCAGAAGTCAAGTACGAAAGGAGTAAAACCATGGAAGATCAGAACCAGAAGGATGATAAGCCCGGGCGCCGCAGTTTCCTCAAAGCAGCGGCCGTCGCGGGTGTGGCACCAATCGTATTTCCCTTCATCGGGAACGCGCAGGCCGCGGAGCCGATCAAGTTCGGCCTGGACGATACGTTCACCGGCACCTACGCCGAACTCGGCACGCACGAGAAAATCGGCTGCGAGCTGGCGGTCGAGGAGATCAACCATAAGGGCGGCATTCTCGGCCGGCCGGTCAAACTGCTGTCGGAGGACTCGACCAGCTCCGATACCGGCGTGGCCGTGCAGAAGGCGCGCAAGCTGATCCAGCGCGACAAGGTCGATTTCCTGCTCGGCAACGTGAACTCCTCGATGGCGCTGGCGATCGGCCAGGTGGCGCACGAGTTCAAGAAACTGCTCATCGTGACCGGCGGCCACACCGACGCGGTTACAGGCACCGACTGTCACTGGAACGTGTTCCGCGTCTGCAACACCACGCGCATGGAAACCAACTCGGTGTCCAAGACGCTGTTCAGCAAGTACGGCAAGCGCTGGTACTTCATCACCCCGGACTACAGCTTCGGCCACACGCTGCAGCAGGGTTTCGAGGCGAGCCTCAAGAAGTATGGCGGCACCGAGACCGGTGCTTCACTGTGCCCGCTCGGCACCACCGATTATTCTCCCTACCTGATCAAGGCGCAGGCGTCGAATCCGGATGTGGTCATTTTCCTCACGGCGGGCCAGGATGCGGTCAACTCGCTCAAGCAGGCGGTGCAGTTCGGCCTGAACAAGAAGTTTCACATCGCCGGCGCACAACAGGAGCTCGAGGTGCTCGAGGGCCTGCCGCCCGAGGCGCGCATCGGCACCTGGGTGTTCGAGTGGTACTGGAAGCAGCCGAACGTGCCGCACGTGAATGAGTTCGTCGCCGCGATCAAGAAGAAGTTCGGCAGGGTGCCGACCGCGCGCCACTGGTTCGGCTACGTCGCGGCCTGGACCTGCGCGCTGGTGGCCAACCAGGAAAAGACGCTGGACGCGGTCAAGCTGGCGAAGGCGCTCGAAGGCTTCACGCTGCCGCCCGAAATCGCGCTGATGCCGGACAAGGTGTCCTACCGCGCCGGCGACCATCAACTGATGCCCGACCTCTACGTCGGCCACGCGGTGGAAAAGGGGCCCGTACCCGACGACTTTTTCCACGTCGACGAGATCGTCAAGGGTGTCGATGCGGCGCTTCCCGTCGCCCAGACCGGCTGCCATATCAAGTGGCCGACCTGAGTCCACACTGGGGCCAGGATAGCTAACTACCTCTAATAGTACCTGGACGTCGTCTGCAGAAACCCGCCGGCTCCCTCGCAAGGGAGCCGGCTTTCTTCATGGAGAGGCCTGCGCGCAGCGGGCTCTATCGCTGAATGACCCAACTGATTCTCTATAACGTTTTCAACGGGCTCATCATTGGCGCGTTCTACGCGCTGATGGCACTCGGCCTGTCGCTGATCCTGAATTTGAGCGGCGTGATCAACTTCGCCCACGGCGGTTTCCTGGCAATCGGCGCCTACCTCGCCTACACCCTGATGCCGTACATCGGATTCTGGGGCGCATTGATCCTGGCGCCGCTGCTGACCGCGGCGATCGGACTCCTCATCGAGCGGTTTCTGATCCGGCGCGTGTACGGGCGCGACCCGCTCTACAGCCTGCTGCTCACCTTCGGCCTCGCTTTCATCTTCGAGGACGGCACGCGCTACATCTACGGTCCGCAGACTCTGCCGTTCTCGGTTCCGGACTGGCTCAATAAGCCGCTGAGCAGCCAGTTCTTCTTCCTCACCGGCTATAGGCTGTTCATGGTGGTGCTGGTGGTCGTGGTGGTGATCGGCTTGTTTTTCATCCTCAATCGCACCCGCCTCGGCATGCGCATCCGCGCGGGTACCGGCGATCTCGAGACCGTTTCGGTGCTGGGCGTGAACGTGCGCATCCTGCGCAACCTCAACTTCGGCCTCGGCATCTACCTCGCGGGGCTGGCGGGCGTGCTCGCAGCGGGCATGCTCGGGCTGCAGCCGACCATAGGCAGCACGCTCATCATGCCGAGTTTCGTCGCTATTATCATCGGCGGGCTGGGCAGCCTGCCTGGAACCCTGCTGGGCGGACTGCTGATCGGCGTCGCCTCGGGCATCACCGGCGTGTTCCTGCCGTCCGCTTCCGAAGCGGTAATCTACGTGATGATGGCGCTGGTCCTGTTGGTACGCCCGCAGGGACTGCTCGGCGAGGAAGGGAGGACCCAGTGAAAAGTCTGTACAACAAGCGCACCGGCGACGTCCTCATCTGGCTGCTGCTGCTGACCATGCCCTACTGGGTGGGGTGGTTCGGTGGCTACACCTCGCTCGGCACCCGCGTGCTGGTGCTCGGCCTGGCGGCAATGTCGCTCAATTTCCTGCTCGGCTTCACCGGGGTGCTCTCGTTCGGCCATGCCGCGTATTTCGGCCTGGGCGCCTACGGTGCCGGCATGACCATCAAGTATCTGGTGCCGAGCACGCCCGTCGGCCTTCTGGTCGGCGTGCTGGTCGGCACGGTCGCCGCGGGTGTGGTCGGCGCGCTGATCGTCAGGCTGCGCGGCGTGTACTTCGCCATGGTGACCATCGCCTTCGGCCAGGTGTTCTATTTCATCGCGTTCCGCTGGAATTCGGTGACCGGCGGCGACGACGGACTTTCGGGCTGGAAGCGCCTGCCGATCAATCTCGGATTCCACACGGTCGACATCCTCAACAACGACAAGGCGTTCTATTTCATGGTGCTCGCCTGCTTCGCCGTCGCGGTAGGGATCATGGCAGCGCTGCTGCGCTCGCCCTTCGGCCGCACCCTGCTCGCGATCCGCGAAAACGAGCGTCGGGCGCGCTTCCTCGGCATCCCGATCGAGCGCCATATCTGGCTGTCGTGGGTCATCTCCTGCCTGTTCGTCAGCCTGTCCGGCGCGCTCTACGCCCTGCTCAACAACTTCTCCGATCCGCACAACCTGCACTGGTCGCAATCCGGCGATTTCGTCATCATGGCGGTGCTCGGCGGCATGCGCTCGTTCTGGGGCCCGCTGATCGGTGCGGCGATCTTCGTCGTCCTGCAGGACTACCTGTCGAGCCTGACCGATAATTGGCAGTCCTTCATCGGGGTGTTCTTCGTCCTCGTGGTGCTGTTCTTCCCGCGCGGCGTACTCGGCATCATCAAGCGCAAGGTGACGCAATGAGCCTGCTCAAAGTACAAAACGTCTCGCGCCATTTCGGCAGCCTGATCGCGGTCAACGGCGTCTCCCTCACGGTCGAGCCGGGCGAATTGCGCGCCGTGATCGGGCCCAACGGCGCCGGCAAGACTACCTTCTTCAACATGATCAGCGGTTTTTTTCCTCCGACCGCGGGCACGATCCTGTTCGATGAGCACGACATCACCGCGCTGCCTCCGCACAAGCGCGTGGCGCTGGGCATGGCGCGCACCTTCCAGGTCACCGAGATTTTCCCGGAACTCAGCGTGCGCGAGAACCTGCGCATCCCGGTGGAGGTCGCAGCCGGATTGCGGCTCGCCCCGTGGCTGTCGCGCGACGCCCTCGGAGAACTGCGCGCCCGCGTCACCGACCTGATGGAGATGGGCGGGCTCAGCGACAAGGCCGACCGGCTCGTCGGCGAACTGTCCCACGGCGATCAGCGCTCGACGGAGATCATGATGTCGCTCGCGCTCAAGCCGCGCCTGCTGCTCCTGGACGAACCGACTGCGGGTATGGGCGACCAGGAAACCTACGAAATCACGCGCCTGATCCGCCGACTTCACAAGAGTCAAGGCCTTACGATTGTGCTGATCGAGCACGACATGCGCGTCATCTTCCAACTTGCCGACCGCATCATGGTGCTTACCGAGGGCTCCGTGCTGGCCGAAGGCACGCCCAAGGAGATCGGGGCGAACGAACTGGTGCAGGCGGCATATTTAGGAAAGGCGGCAGCATGAATGTGCTCGAAGCGGAAGCTCTGCAAACGTTCTACGGCAAAAGCCATATCCTGGATGGGGTAGGGCTCGAGGTGCGCGAGGGCGAAATCGTTACCCTGCTCGGCCGCAACGGCGCGGGCAAAACGACCACGCTGCGCAGCCTCATGGGCCTCACGCATGCGCGCGAAGGGGCGGTGCGCGTGTTCGGCCACGCGACCACAGATTGGCCGCCCTACCGCATCGCCGCGCTGGGCGTAGGTTATGTGCCCGAGGGTCGGCGCATTTTCGCCGATCTGACGGTCGAGGAAAACCTCAAGGTGCCCCTCGAGCGGCCGGGCCCGTGGACGATTGCGCGCATTTACGAGCTGTTTCCACGACTGGCGGAGCGCAAGAACAACAAGGGCCGCCAGCTCTCCGGCGGCGAACAGGAGATGCTCGCCATCGCGAGGGCGCTGCTGCTCAATCCGAAGCTGCTGCTGCTTGACGAGCCCTCCCAGGGCCTCGCGCCCATCATCGTGCAGGACGTTTTCAACGTGGTCGTCTCCATGCGCAAGGAAGGCATGTCGGTGCTGCTGGTCGAGCAAAACGTGCGCGCCGCGGTCGAAATCGCCGACCGCGCTTATGTGCTCGACAACGGCAAGATCGTGTACGAGGGTCCGGCTACCGAGTTCGCGCAGGACGAGGAGCGGGTGCGCGCGCTCGCCGGCGCCAGCGCCGAGACCTGGGAAGAGATGGACTAGCTTCAAACCGGCCGCGCCAGCCGATGCTGGCGCGGAAATCCTCGCCGCCAAGGGTAGATGCGCCGGTCGGCTCGACAGTATCGTCGCCGTCATGCTAACGTTGGCCCCGGGGCAAATGGCGGGTGCGCGATCGCAATCGCGTCGGCACAATTGGCGTTCGCGCAAGCTGGTGCGGGGGAATGCCGCAGCTTGCGCCCCGTATGATTAAAATCAAGCTACGGATTGTGCAGCGAGGCGAGACTATGCACTTCGCGGGAGGACGCGGCGGTCCCAAATCAGGCCTTCCCCCGCTGATGCCGGAAGCCCGAACGCCGTCGTGCCCATTGACCGAACCGGAAGCCAAGGCAATAGCAACGATGGGCTGGGAATTCAAGGGAACCGCGACGCCAGCCGTGCCACGACGGTCCTCGGTGCGCCATCACGGACAAGAAGTCGCTCACCGCTTGCGCCCGCGCGCGAGGGGGCAAACATGACTGTGCCAGCTCGGCGGGAAGCCCCGGCCACAAAGGACGTGCCGTGGCCCGCGCCGCCGTATTTCGAGTTCGTACGCGACAAGGACGATTCCGGATGGACCGACTGCGTGCTGAGTTTCAGGGACGGGACAAAAGCAAGCGGCCAGCTACACAGCTTCGTGGCAGATGCGGAACGGCTGACGTTTCGTCCGAACGACAGGAACGAGCCGGTTACCATCCCGTTTTCCGTTCTGCTGAAACTGCAATTGCCGCGGCCGCTGGCGCTGAGACGCGAAACGCTGCCTGCGACCGCCACCGCCGCTGAAACGGAAGAACTGCGCCAGTCGGAGCGCTATTCGTTCCGGCTCGAATTGGTAAGCGGCGAGGTGTTCATGGGGGTGACCCTGGGCTACGTCAGCGCGCTGTGTGGCCTGTTTCTGTATTTTCCGGACGCCAGCGGCGATGTCGTCCGCTGCTTCGTGCCGGCACAGGCCGCGAAAAGCTGCAGCATCGATGCGCCCATCGGGCAGGTGCTGATTGATCAGCGCGCCGTTTCGCCAGAAGCGGTCAAAGCCGCCCTGAACCTGCAGGCGATGCTGCGCTCGCAAAGACTCGGCCAGTACCTCACGCAAAACAGCATCGTATCTCCGGACCAGCTTTCGGCGGCGCTGGAGCTCAAGCGCACCCGCCCTAATCAGCGGCTGGGAGAAGCGCTGATAGAACTGGGATACATATCCCGTGCGGAACTAAACTTGGCGCTGGGAAGCGACGCGCTGGAGCGCACTTTGCCAATAGGGCAAATCCTGCAGAAAAAAATGGGCATCGTGGACCAGCAGGCGATCAATGGCGCGCTGGCAAGCAGACTGGGCATCCCCGTGGTCAATCTCAACACCAAGATCAACACCCAGATCGCCCTCGACATACTCGCCAAAATCCCGGCGGCTGTCGCACACCGCCATCGTGTACTGCCGCTGTGCGAAGCGGAGGGGGCCCTTGCCGTGGCCATGGAGAATCCCATGGATAATGCGGCCCTGGAAGAATTGCGCGCGATCACCAGGATGAAGATTCTGCCGGTGACCGCCTCGGTCGAGGACATCGCCAATTCGATCAAGAGCCATTACGGTGCGGCACCGGTTGCCGCGCCGCCCGTCATCGACCGCAGAAAGACCAGCAGGGCGAGTCCGGCGGAGGCGGCCGAAGCGATGACCCGGACCGGAGCCGGCGTACATGAACTGATCAACCGGCTGACGGCGGAAAGCGGCAACCAGGATGTCGCCGAGCAACAGGCGGCCAGCAGCGACAGCGCGCTGGTGGGGCTGGTCAACAGGATAATTCTCGACGCAGTCGAGCAAAAGGCGTCCGACATCCATATCGAGGCGAACCTCGGGCCCAAGACCACGCGCGTGCGCTTTCGCAAAGACGGAACGCTGATGAACTATCTCGAGCTGCCCGCCCAGTTCCGCAACGCCGTGATTTCCAGAATAAAAATCATGAGCCGCCTCGACATCACTGAGCGGCGCAAGCCCCAGGACGGCAAGATCGATTTCCGCCGCTTTGGGCCGGCTCCGGTGGAATTGCGCGTCGCGACGGTTCCCACCACCGGGGGTCTGGAAGATGTCGTCATGCGCGTACTCGCAGCGGCCAAACCGGTTCCCATGGACGAACTGGGGCTGGACGCAGGGGTT
>DATKUQ010000435.1:0-3915 GCA_035530495.1 Burkholderiales bacterium | reverse complement strand
GATTCGACCGGGAATATCGACATGAGCGAATTGCAGGGACTGTTCTTCTGGGGTTTTCTGCTGGTTTTCGGCGTCCTGATGTATTGGCTCGCGCCGCGCTCCAAGGACGAAGCCGGCTTCTTTCGCGGCCACGACGCCGAGGGGCGCCCGCCGTCGGAACGCGCCCTGATGATGAGCATTTTCATCAGCTGGATCTTCGCCAAATCGGTGACCAACGCGGCCAATCTCGGTGCCACCTACGGCATCGTCGGCGGGCTCGCCTATGCCGCCTACTGGCTGTCGATTCCGGTTGCGGGCATCGTCATCTACCGTCTGCGCACGCGCGAGGGCGCCACCGGCATCGTGCCCTACCTCATCGGCAAATACGGCCGCGGCGCCGCGCTCGCGTTTTCCCTGGCGATCCTGATCCGGCTGTTCAACGAAGTGTGGAGCAACACGGAAGTGGTCGGCGGCTATTACGGCCACAGCGGTTCCGCCGGGTTCATCGGCTCGGCGCTGCTGTTCACGGCAGCGGTGCTGTTCTACAGCCTGAAGGGCGGATTGCGCAGTTCGATTTTCAGCGACGTGATTCAGGCCGTCGTGTTCATGCTGTTTCTGGGCGTGGTGCTGGCCTATGTGCTGCCGGCCCACGCGCCGGGCGTGCTGCTGTCCCAGGGAAAGTTTGCCCTGGACTCCGGCGGAGACCTGCTGCTGGTCGCGCTGCTGCAGGCGCTTTCCTACCCCTTTCACGATCCGGTGCTCACCGACCGCGGCTTCATCACGCGCGAGAAGACCATGCTCAGAGCGTTCATCGTGGCCGGCGTTCTCGGCTTTTTCGCCATATTCGCGTTCAGCCTGGTGGGCGTGCATGCGCGCCTGGAAGGCATGCAGCCCAGCGGCAACGTGCCCGCCCAAGTGGCCCGCGGCCTGGGCATTGCGGGTTTCTTTGCGATGATCGTGGTGATGGTGACTTCGGCCGGCTCGACGCTGGACTCGACGTTCACTTCGCTGTCCAAGCTGGTGGCGCGGGAACTGCCGCTGCTCGCCGGCCGGCTGCCCTCGTCCAAGGCGATGACCGTCGGCGCGCTGACGATGGTCGCCTTCGCGCTGCTCGGAAACCTGCCGATGATCGCGGGCACCGATATTCTCAAAGCCACGACCATCAGCGGCACCATGGTCATCGGCCTGGCGCCGATTTTCCTGTTCTCCGGCCGCGTCCGCTACTCGCCTTTGTCGTTCCATCTCGCGTTCTGGACCGGCATTTGCCTCGGCCTGCTGCAGGCGCTGAACCTGATTCCATTGAGTTGGGCCATCGGCGGCGGCAAATACGGCGTTCTGCTCGGGACCAATCTCTACGGCTTGGCGCTGTGCACGATCGGCTTCTTCCTGCCGCTCGCCTTGCCGCGCCGTCGTATCAGCACCGCGGGCGGCGCGGCATGAGCGAAGCCGGACGAATCTGCCCGCTGCGCTACCGCTACGGACCGCCCGCCATCGCCGCGGCACCCGAGCGCCCGGCCGAAACCCTGTACGTGATCGGCGGGCTGTACGGCAATCTCCAGGCTTTAGCCACTGTCGAGGCCATGGCGCGCGTCGAATCCGGCCCGGTGACCCTGTGCTTCAACGGCGATTTCAACTGGTTCAACGTCGACGACGCCGGCTTTCGCGCGATCAACGAGTGCGTGCTGCGCCACGACGCCGTTCTCGGCAATGTCGAGGCGGAACTGCGTGAAGATTCAGATGCGGCGGGATGCGGCTGCGCTTACCCGGAGTCGGTCGATCAAGGCGTCGTCGAGCGCTCGAATCAGATTCACGCGCGGCTCAAACGCAGCGCCGCGCGGCATCCCGATCTGCTTGGCCGGCTGGGCAAATTGCCGATGGTGGCGCGCTACCGAGTAGGAAGCGCGCGCATCGGCGTCGTGCACGGCGATGCCGATGCGCTCGCGGGCTGGCGCTTCGATGTCGCCGCCCTGGATGATCCCCGGGAACAGGCCTGGCGCGCGGACGCCTTCGCCAAAGCCGAGGTGGATATCTTCGCCAGCACCCATACCTGCCTGCCTGCCATGCGCGGCTTCGATCTCGACGGGCCCAAGCTGATCGCCAACAACGGCGCGGCCGGCATGCCGAATGCGCGCGGCAGCCGTTTCGGCATGCTGACACGCATCGGCCTCGGGCCTTCGCCCCACGCCAGCCTCTACGGCGAGGCCGTGCGCGGCGCGCACGTCGATGCGCTCGCGATTCGCTACGACGATGCGGCCTGGCAACGGAGTTTTCTCGCGAACTGGCCCGAGGGTTCGCCGGCCTGGCTGTCCTACTTCGAGCGCATCAGCCAAGGCCCGCAGTTTCGCCTGCAGGCAGCAGCGCACCCGGCCGCAGTCTGACTACGCGCCCAAGCGCGCCGCCAGCTCCGGGAAGTCCTCGACGATCAGGTCGTGCGCCGGATTCGGCGCAGGGTCGGGCGGCCCCGACGGCCCCCATTCCGCGGGCCGCTTGACGAACGCGCTCTTGAAGCCGCACGCGCGCGCGGCGTTCAGGTCGAAATTGTGGCATGCGACCATCATGATTTCCGACGGGTCGAGTTGCAGCCACTTCGCCGCGGTGAGGTAGGACTCCGGCCGCGTCTTGTAGATGCCGATCATCTCGCAGGAAATGATCGCGTCCCAGTCGAAGCCGTTCTTTTTCGCGACATCGATCACCAGCGAGGTCGTCAGCAGTGTGAGCGACGCGACCACGTACTTGCGCCGCAAACGCGCCTGCACCGCAGGGAAATCGGGCCAGGCATCGAGCGCGTGCCAGGTGCGCCAGATCGCATCCCGGTCCTCCGGCGTAAGCGCATCGAGCTTGTAATGCGTGATCACCTCGTCGAGCATGCGGCGGTGCAGGTCGTCGAAGTTGAATTCCGGCTGCACCAGCCCGACCATGGCCTTGAGCGAACGGCGGCGGTACTCGTTGGTGATCTCGTGCCAGTCCGCCTGCAGACCGCGGCGCGCGCCGGCAGCGGCGAATGCGCGGCTGATGCCGCCGTGCCAGTCGAGGATGGTGCCGCCGGTGTCCAGGGTCAGTGCTTTGATGGCCATCTTGTCTCCTTTGGTTTTGCGCCGACGAACAAACGAGCAGCGCTAAGGACTCGTTTCAAAATGACAATTTCAGAAGATGTCATTCCGAGCGGAGCGAGGAATCTGCTGTCAAATCAAGAAAGAAGCAGATTCCTCGGCCGATGGCCTCGGAATGACAGTTCATTCTGAAATGGCTTCTAAGTCGCTCTGCCACGCGCTGCTCACGCGTCGCCGCGCGCCGGATAGTTCTTCGGAATCACGAAATCCAGGCTCTGCAGTATCTCATTGAAATGCGGCCGGCCAAATGGCATGGTCGAGGTGGTACCCCAGTACAGATCTCCTTCCGGGCGCACGATGAACAGCCCCGGTTCGCTGAACAGGTCGGGTTCCACTACGCCGGCCGAGGTCGGCCCCTTTGAGCTGGAAACATACAACCCCCACTTGCGCGCCTCCTCGATCGCGAGACCGTAACCGACGCGCAAGTTTGCCAGCCCCCAGCCCGATTTCGCCTGTTCGGCGCGATCCTGTGCATCGGAACTCGCGGCGATCACCGAGACGCCACGCTTTTCGAACTCGGGCAGCAGTCCCTCCAATTCGGAGAGATAGCGGCGGCAGATCGGGCAATGCAGACCACGGTAGAACACCACCATGGTGAAATGCTGCGGCTTTTCGGCCGCAAGCGAGAAGCGCCCGCCTCCCACGAGGCTCAGCTCCAGAGCGGGTACGGGCTTGTTCGGCATCAGCGACATAATGAACATCCTCCGGATTTCCAAAAATAGGGCCGCCAATGTCGGCCATTTCCAGCCCTACATGCTTCAATTCCATATCCGCTTCCGTGAGAAATTCCGACTATCGGCACGCCAACGCCGCCTCCACATCTGCG
>DATKUQ010000434.1:0-3889 GCA_035530495.1 Burkholderiales bacterium | reverse complement strand
GATTGCAGGATCCGCCACCGCGCTGCGGTGGCGGTGGCAAGACTGCCCGCATCCGCAGGGCAGCAAACTTGAAGGAGGAACAGATGAAACTACTTAAGCTCGCAGGCATCGCGATATTCTGCGCGGCGCCCATCGTCGCCTCGGCGCAGGGCGTCACTGTGCTCAAGCTAGGGGATGTCGGCGCACCGGGCTCGCTGCTCAGCGCGGCCGCCGACGAATTTGCGAGTCAAGCCAACGCCAAACTCGCCGGAAGGGTGAAGATCGAGGTGTATGGATCGAGCCAACTCGGCGGCGACAAGGAAATGCTGCAAAAGCTCAAACTCGGGACGATAGACATGGTGGAGCCTTCCACCGTGATGTCATCCGTGGCCGACATCTTCGGCGTGTTCGAGATGCCTTATCTGGTGAAGGATCGCGAGCACATGAAACGCATCGAGAAGGAGTTGTTCTGGTCGAAGTTCGAGCCCGCGGTGGAAAAGAAGGGCTACAAGATTCTGGCGGTATGGGAGAACGGCTACCGCCAAATCACCAACAACAAGCACCCGATTAACACGCCGGCCGACCTGAAGGGCATCAAGCTGCGCGTGCCCAACGGCAAGTGGCGGGTGGAGATGTTCAAGCTGTACGGCGCCAACCCGAGCCCGATGAAATTCTCCGAAGTGTTCACCGCGCTGCAAACCGGGGTCATGGACGGAGAGGAGAATCCTCTGGCGCAGATCTGGAGCGGCAAGTTCTACGAAGTGCAAAAATACCTGTCCCTGACGGATCATGTTTATACGCCTGCGTATCTCGTGGTCAGCACCACGAGGTGGGCCAAGCTGCCGGCAGACGTGCGCAAAATCCTCGAGGACACCGCGAAGCAAACGCAGGCCTTTGTGTACAAGAAAGCAGAGCACGACGATGAGACACTGCTCGCGAAAATGAAAGCGGCAGGCATCAAGGTAAACGTCGCCGACAAGGCGGCATTCGTTGCCGCGTCGAAGCCGATCTATGCGGAATTCGAGAAGGAAGTACCGGGAGCGAAAGAGGTCATCGATCGCGCGATGGCCCTGAGGCAGTAGCAGCGTGAGCCAGACTGTAGCTGCCATCCCCGTCCGCGGGGGTGCGGCTGCGGCCAGGACCCATACCCGAGCAGAGGAATTCCGATGAATCTTGATGCGATCCGCGGGGGCTACGAGCGCGCCCTCGAGTGGCTAGTTGTGTTTCTCATGGCAGCTTTAGCCGTGGAGGTGACTGTGGGCGTGGTGTTTCGCTTCTCCGGCCACTCGCTCGACTGGTACGACGAGGTCGCCGCCATTCTGCTCGCCTGGCTCACGTTCTACGGCGCGGCGCTCGCCTCGGTCAAGCGAGCGCACATCGGTTGCCCGGAAGTGATGGCCTTGCTGCCGAGCAGGCTCAGGTTCGTCTTCCGGGTGATCGCCGAGATCCTCGTCATCGGCTTTTTCCTGCTCATGGGCTGGATGGGGTACCGCGTGCTGGGCGTGCTCAACACCGACTATATGATCAGCCTGCCGTCGATCCCGGAGAGCTGGGTGCAGTCGGTGATGCCGATCAGTTCGGTGCTCATCGTTGCCGCCGAGCTTTTAACGCTGCCCCGAATATTGGCCGACTCCCTGGCGGCGCCCGCGATCACCGGAGGGGCGTCGCACTGATGGAAATACTGCTGCTATTCGGCTGTGTTCTGGTGCTGGTGGCGATCGATGTGCCGATCGCGGTCTCCCTCGGCGTCGTCGCAGTCGCCGCCATGTTGTATACCCAGGGCACCGGCTCGCTTCCCAACCTTCCGATCGTGCTGTTCAGCGGCGCCACCAACTTTCCGCTCATCGCGATCCCGCTGTTCATCCTCGCCGGCGCCATCATGAATTCTTCCGGCATCTCGCGACGGCTGATCAACTTCGCCTCCGCCCTGCTGGGATTCATTCGCGGAGGACTCGCCATGGTGGGAATCGGCTCTTCGATGTTCTTCGCTGAGCTCTCCGGTTCCGCGGTGGCGGGAGTCTCCGCGCTGGGACCTATCCTCATTCCGGCGATGAAGGCGCAAGGTTATCCGGCGCCGCTCGCGGCCGCTGTGATGTCCTCGGCGGCTACGCTCGCGATCATCATTCCGCCTTCGATCCCGATGATCCTGTATGCGGTGATGGCCGAAACTTCGGTGGTGAAAATGTTCGTCGCCGGTATCGTGCCGGGCATCCTCGGCGGCCTCGGCCTCATGGGTGCGGCTTACGGGTTCGCGCGCCGCTACAACCTGCCGATCGAGGAAAAATTCCAGTGGGGTCGCCTGCGCAGAACTTTTCGCGAGGCCTCCTGGTCGTTTGCGCTGCCGGTCATTATTCTCGGCGGGATTTTCGGCGGCTTCGTGACGGCCACCGAGGGCGCGGCGCTGGCGGTGGTGGCGGCGCTGTTCCTCGGCATTGTGGTCTATCGCGAACTCGACATGAAGCACCTTAAAGCCACCATGATCGACGGCGGAGTGCAGACTGCGGTGGTGATGCTGCTGGTGGCGTGTTCCGCGCTGCTGGGCGGCTATTTGACCGAAATCCAGGCGCCGCAGAATCTTGCGCACGCGGTTTCCAGTCTCACCACCAACAAAATATACGTGCTGATGCTGCTGAACGTGCTGTTCTTGCTGCTCGGCATGTTCCTGCACTCGGCCGCCGCGATTATCCTGGTCGTGCCGGTGGTGATGCCGCTGGTGCACGCTGCCGGCATCGACCCGGTGCATTTCGGGCTTATTGTCACCCTCAACCTCGCCATCGGCCAGCAGACCCCGCCGGTCGCAAGCGTGCTGATGGTGGCCTGCTCCATCGCCAAAGCGAGCGTGTGGGATGTCACCAAGGTCAACATCTATTTCATCGGCGTGCTGTTCGCGCTGCTGATGCTGGTCACTTACGTTCCCGTCACCGGCTTGGGGCTGGTGCACCTCTTTTACCACTAGGAACCATGAGCGACGCGATTTTGCTGCAACGCGACGGCGCCATCGCCACGGTGGTGCTGAACAACCCGCAGAAGCTGAACGCCCTCAGCTTCGCCATGTGGATGCGGCTGGGTGAAGTCATGCACGAGCTCGAACACGACGACAGCGTGCGCTGCATCGTGCTGCGCGGCGCCGGCGACAAGGCGTTCGCGGCCGGCGCCGACATTGCGGAATTCGAGAGCGTGCGCACCAACGCCCGCGTGGCGAAAAGCTACGGCGACAGGATCGAGGGCACGATGCGCGCGGTGGCCGAATGCCGCCACCCGACGCTGGCCATGATCCACGGCGTGTGTGTCGGCGGCGGCCTGGAAATTGCCTCGCAATGCGATCTGCGCATCTGCGGCAGCTCCAGCCGCTTCGGCATTCCGATCAACAAGCTCGGTCTGGTGGTCGGCTACGGCGAAATGGCTGCGCTCATAGACCTTGTCGGCCGCGCGACCGCGCTGGAGATATTGCTCGAGGGCCGTGTGTTCGGCGCAATCGAAGCGAAGGAAAAGGGCCTGGTCAACCGCATCGTCGCCGACGACCGGGTCGAGGCCGAGGCGCTCGCCGCGGCCGCGCGCATAGCGGCCGGGGCGCCGCTGGTGGCACGCTGGCACAAGAAGTTCGCGCGCCGCCTGGCCGATCCGCATCCCTTGAGCGAAGCCGAACGCGACGAAGGCTACGCCTGTTTCGACACCGAAGACTACCGCATCGGCTTCAAGGCTTTCCTCGCCAAAGCCAAGCCTGAATTCAAAGGGAGTTGATCGCGTCCCTCGAGGACCCAACGGCGAGGCATAGACGGCAGGCCAGCGCCATGCAGGTCGAGGCACTCGAATGTTGCAGCGCAACGCCGCCAGGATTGCTGGTTTTGTTTGTAAGGCCCTGCGCGGCAGCCTAGAATACGCGTCCGGGGTTCGCACCGCGAATGCAAAA
>DATKUQ010000433.1:0-4043 GCA_035530495.1 Burkholderiales bacterium | reverse complement strand
GCCAGTCGTTTGCCAAAACGCTGCTGCACGGTATCGCGCAGGACGAAGCGGCTGGCCAGGAATGACAACGTGGCACCGATGCTGGAGGCGAACGACACCAGCACGCTGCCTTCGAGCAAGCCGAACATGGCACCTGCGGCCAGGGTCAATAGGGTGGCGGCCGGCAGCGACAGCGCAGCAAACACCACATAGATCAGGAAGAAGCCGCCCGCCATGGCCCACGGATGCGCCTGACGATAGCCGTCCAGCGCATGCTGACGGGCCTTGAGAGCGTCCAGAGTGAACTGATGCTGCCAGCCCAGCGCGAAGAACGCGACGACCGCACCGAGCAGCCCAACGACGATCACCCAGCGGATGAGCGTGGTGTTTTTCTTCATGCGCAAAACACCTTGGGGAGACGCGAGGCAGGCTCAAAAAAAACAGCGGCGTCGCCAACCTCGCGACGCCGCTCGGGATTGACGCGGTCGGTTCAGGCCGTGGCGGCGGAACGACTGAGACCGCCGAAGGTGGCGCCGAGCACGGCACCCCAGATCAGGTGCAGCACCAGCGTCATCACCGGCGCCATCATGCCCATCTTCATGCCGAACAGGCCGGCACCGGCCATCGGCATCGGAATCAGCATCATCAGCAGCCAGGCCAGCACGCCGAACACGATGCCCTTGACCAGCGGACCACCGCCGGGGAGCGACTTGTAGAGCAACGCAAAACCAATGCCCCACAGCACGGTGCCGATCATGAAGTGCAGCATCCAGCCCACGGCGGGATTGGCCGGCAAGCCCATCATGCCGTGGGCCATGCCGGTGAGCATCTGAATCACATCGAGTCCGGGCATCACGCCCATCATCGACTTCATCAGCATCAGCAACGACAGCACCACCGTGGCGGCAAAGCCGGCGATCATCGCGCGTAGATAGATATTCATGACGTTCTCCTAAAGGTGATCGTTCTGTATCGGATTCCCGAGTCCAGCATTGGACCCGGTCGTGGGAGGTGCCGATCAGTCCTTGAGATATTCCTGCACCATCTGCCGACCGCGGTGGATGCGGCTTTTCACCGCTTCACGAGTCAACGACAACTGGTCGGCGATCTCGCTGATCGAGAATTCTTCGAAATCGCGCAGGATGATCGCTTCGCGGTACTTCTCCGGCAGCGACTGGATCGCAGCAGCCAGATCACTTCTCAGTTCGAAGCGATCGACGTACACCAACACCGGCAGGTTTTCGTGCTCCGTGGCCTTCTCACCGTGCATCGCTCGCCAGAGGCGGTGGCATTCACGGCGAACGATCGAGAACGTCCACGCGGGAAAAGACGCCGCCGTGCGCAAGGCGCCAATACGGCGGTAGATCAACAGCAGCGACTCCTGCACCGCATCGTCCGGATCGACGCTGCCGGAACACTGCTGCTGGGCAATGCGCTGCAGCCCCGGCCGGCATTCGGTGAGCAATCGCTCTACCGCCACGATGTCTCCCAATCGGGCCGCTTCCAGAAGCTGGGGGTCGTGTCGCATGGCGTCCTCGTGCCACGGCTTCGCCGCCGCGTGGTGTGTATGGGGTAAGTCTCCCCTCATAGAGGGGGCATCCGTCAAAAAGGATTCAAAATTCGTTGCATCACCGAATCCACGGTTTCATTCGACCACGGGCTGTCGCCGGATCCGCGCACCCGCTCCGGGCCAGAACCGCGCCACCAGCCGGTCGAGTGACACCGTCCCCGGGCCCCACGCAACGACCGCCAGCAGCATCATGGCCCAGACCTTGTGGTCGTTGAAATCGCTACCGATCAATCCCGTCCATAAACCGTGTGGCCACAAATCCGGATAAGAGACCACCGCCATGATGTTGTAGATGAAAAGAAACCCGGCGGTGAGGCGCCCGCCCAGACCCAGCAATAGGAACCACGGGGTGATCAACTCGATCCACGTTCCGAGAAACGCCGCCGTGTCGCCAGACAACAACGGCACGTGGTACTCGTTGTTGAACAGGTATGACGTACCCATCGGGTCTTCGATTTTGACCACGCCGGCGCGCCAGAACGCCAGCGCCACCCACACCCGAAACAGCAACAGCACCAGCGGCCCAAAACCGGACAGGCCCCGGGCCAATCGCGCGTAACTGGTCTCGACACTCATCAAAAAGTCATTCACGGCGGTATTCCCTCGTCAGTAAATGCCACAACCAGACCATGCCCAAGCAGGTCCCGCAGGCAGGATTCAAGATCAAATGCGTTGTCCACGTCGCGAGCGCCGGACCAGGCGGCGGCGACGTCGTGGCCGCCAGCCAGCATCTCGATGCAGCGAAATGTGGCCGGATCGAGGGCCGCCATGGCCACGTCGCTGCCATCGCGCCACAGCAAAACCCGTTCGCCCTGGTCCACTCGCGGTGGGGCGTCGGAAGGTGCCTGGCACCATTGCCACAAGGTCAGCACGGCGTAATCGCTACGCAGCATCTGTACGCTGGGATGAAGCTGGATTCGTAACTGCTCGGGCGACACGGATACCACCTCGGCCGTGCGCACGGCATCGACCGGCGTGGCATCGGCCGCCAGCGCCACTAGCTGGCGCCGCCAGTCCAGACAAGCCACGTCCGCCAGATAGCGCAAGGCGCGTGCTTCGGGCATGTCTGCGATGAACTCGGCCAGGGCTGCGCCGAAATGCTGCAGGTTGCCGCAGGTGGAGGGATGCTGCTTCCGGTAGCTCGCTGCCATGGTGTCAAAAAAATCTTCACCTACCAGGGCGAGTACGCCCGGGTAGCTGTCACGCAGCGCGGCCGTCAATGTCGCTGCCACGGAGTTTTCGTAGATACGCAGGCGAGCCGCCGGTTCGAGGCCCGCACCGACAACCCACGCCGCCACGGCATGATCGCGACCCATCACTGCGTCGGCGAAGCCCTGCTGCAAATCATGCAGTAACGGCGCGGCAGGCATGCAAGCTCTCCTCGGCACGGCCGGCTTCGGCCAGCAGCACCTCAAGTTCGGGAATGTCCTGATCCCATTCGATCAGGGTCGGCTGCGGGCCACACAACGCCAGTGCCTCGCGATAGAGCGCCCATACCTCATCGGCGACGGGACGGCTGTGGCTGTCGATCAGCAGCGGTACGGGCAACTGATCCTTGCGCAGAAAGCCGGCGAGATGAATCTCGCGCACCGCACCATGCGGCATGGCGCGAAGATAGTCGTGCGGGTCAAACCCGTGGTTGACGCTGTTGACGTAGACGTTGTTCACGTCCAGCAAAAGGCCACAGCCGCTGCGTCGGACCAGCTCGGCGACGAAGGCGGACTCCGGCATCTCGGCGTGGCGAAAGCTCAGGTAGCTGGACACGTTCTCGACCAGGAATTCGCGGCCCAGCGCGTCCTGCACCTGTTGCACGCGCGAGACCATCAGGGTCAATGCTTCTGCCGTGCATGGTAGCGGCAGCAGATCATTCAGGTGGATGCCACCGATCACGCCCCAGCAGATATGGTCCGAAACCAGCGCCGGTTCATAGCGATCGACAAGCCGCTGCAAAGTCGCTAGATGCGTTCGATCGAGTGCGTCGGCCGAGCCCAGCGACAAACCGACACCGTGCAGGCTCAGTGGATAATCCGCGCGTATGCGTTCCAGCGCGGTGTGCATGGCGCCACCGGCGCCAAAGTAATTTTCACTATGCACTTCGAACCACGGCACCGGCGGGCGCTCGGACAGCACGCGCTCGATATGCGGTGCGCGCAAGCCGATCCCGGCGGCTGCCGGGATCGGGCGCTGCACGAAGGGCAGCCCTGACCTCATATCTGCGCTCAGGCCTTGGCAGGGGTGGTCGAGCCACCGTCGATCTTCTCGCACAGACCAGCCGGCACGGCGACGAAGGCGTTGGGATCGCGCGCCTTGCTGTCCTGACCGGCACAGGAATGGCCCACCGACTTGCAGTCGTTCTTGTGTGCCGCATTGATGCCATAGCATTTGGTCATGCCCATACCGCCGGCCTTCATGCCGCCGGCACCGGCCGGTGCCGGGGCGGCAGTGGCGATCGTGGCCACACCAAGGGTCAGCGCGCCGGCCAGGGCGACTTTCA
>DATKUQ010000432.1:0-2427 GCA_035530495.1 Burkholderiales bacterium | reverse complement strand
AGACCCAGGCGCACGGCGGGCGCAGCGCCTGCGCAATGCTCCAGCGTGCATTCCCAATCGCTCGCGAGCACGTCCACCGGCAGGATTTCGACGCCATGGCGGCGCGCGTCCTGCACCAGCTGTGCCGGCGCATAGAAGCCCATGGGTTGGCTGTTCAGCAGCGCGGCGAGGAAGGCGGCAGGATGATGGCGCTTGAGCCAGGCGGAGACATAGACCAGCAGCGCGAAGCTCGCCGAATGCGACTCGGGAAAGCCATATTCGCCGAAGCCGAGGATCTGCTGGTAAATGCGCTCGGCGAACTCGCGCGCATAGCCGCGCTCGCCCATGCCCTGGATCAGGCGCTGCTCGAAATGTTCCAGCCCGCCCTTGCGCCTCCACGCCGCCATCGAACGGCGCAGCTGGTCGGCTTCGCCGGGGGTGAAGCCGGCCGCGACCACCGCGAGCTGCATCACCTGCTCCTGGAAAATCGGTATGCCCAGGGTGCGCGCCAGCACCTCTCTGACCGCGTCGCTGGGATAGCTCACCGGATCCAGCCCCTGGCGGCGGCGCAGATAGGGATGCACCATGCCGCCCTGGATCGGGCCGGGGCGCACGATCGCGACTTCGATCACCAGGTCGTAGAAATTCGCCGGTTTCAGCCGCGGCAGCATGGACATCTGCGCGCGCGATTCGATCTGGAACACGCCCACGGTGTCGGCCTGCTGGATCATCGCATAGACCTCGGGGTCTTCCGCAGGCACGTCGCTCATCGCGAACCTCGTGCCGCGCTGTGTGCCGATGAATTCGAGCGCGCGCTTGATCGCCGAGAGCATGCCCAGCGCGAGCACGTCCACTTTGAGCAGGCCGAGCGCATCGAGGTCGTCCTTGTCCCACTGGATCACGCTGCGGTCCGGCATCGCGGTGTTCTCGATCGGCACCAGGCGCGACAACAGGCCGCGCGCGATGACGAAGCCGCCGACATGCTGCGACAGGTGGCGCGGAAAGCCGATCAGCGCATCGGCCAGCGCGAGCAGACGGACTATGGTCGGGTTCCCCGGATCGAAACCGGCCTCACGCAGGCGCTCGGGCAGGTTCTGGCGCCGGTCCCACCATGAGAGCGACTTTGCCAGGCGCTCGACCTGGGCGAGTTCCAGGCCGAGCGCCTTGCCGCAGTCGCGGATCGCGCTCTTCGGCCGGTAGCGGATCACCGTCGCGGCAAGCGCCGCGCGCTCGCGCCCGTACTTGGCATAAATGTACTGGATCACTTCCTCGCGCCGCTGGTGCTCGAAGTCGACGTCGATGTCGGGCGGCTCCTTGCGTTCGCGCGAAATGAAGCGCTCGAACAGCATGCTCATGCGCGCCGGATCGACTTCGGTGATGCCGAGCACATAGCACACCGCCGAATTCGCGGCCGAACCGCGGCCCTGGCACAGGATGCCTCTCTCGCGCGCGAAGCTGACGATGTCGTGCACGGTGAGGAAGTAGGACTCGTAGGCTAGCTCGGCGATCAGCGCGAGTTCGTGCTCGACCAGGGCGCGGACCTTGTCGGGCGCGCCCGCGGGAAAGCGCCGTGAAAGGCCGGCCTCGGTAAGCCGGCGCAGATAGTCCGAAGGCGTGACGCCCGGCGGCGCGATTTCTTCCGGGTATTCGTAGCGCAGGCAATCCAAGGAAAAGCTGCAGCGCGCGGCGATGCGCAGGGTTTCATCCAGCAGTTCGCGCGGATAGAGGTTCGCCAAGCGCAGACGCAGGCGCAGATGGCGCTCGGCATTCGGATACAGCGCCAGTCCGCACTGCGCAACCGACTTGCCGAGGCGTATCGCGGTGAGCGTGTCCTGCAGCCTGCGCCGCGAGCGCACATGCATGTGTACGTCGCCCGCCGCGACGAGCGGCAGGCCACAGGCCTCGCCGAGTGCGCGCAGCGCGGCAAGGCGTGCCTTGTCGTTGGCTCCGCACAGCAGCTCGGCGGCGATCCAGGCGCGAGCGGGAAAGCGCTCGGCGAGCCAGCGGGCTTGCGCCGCATCCGGCACGGCGCCCGGCAGCAGCAGGGCGAGGCAGCTGGGCAGGCCTTGATCGAGGTCTTTCGCTTCGAGGATGTAGCGGCCTTTCACGCCGCGGCGCCTGCCGCGGGTGATGAGTTCGGACAGATTGCCGTAGCCTTCGCGCTCGGTGGCGAGCAGCACCAGCTTCGGACCATCGGCGAGCTGGATTTCGCTGCCGAGGATCAGCGGCAGGCCGCATTCCCTGGCTGCGGCATGCGCGCGCACCACGCCCGCGAACGAACATTCGTCGGTGAGGGCGAGCGCGCTATAGCCGAGCTGATGCGCGCGGGCGACGAGCTCCTCCGGGTGGGAAGCGCCGCGCAGAAAGCTGAAATTCGACAGGCAGTGCAGCTCCGCGTAGGCGGGCAGGGCGCTGTGTTCTGTCATTCCGAGGAGCGCGAGCGACGCC
>DATKUQ010000431.1:0-2441 GCA_035530495.1 Burkholderiales bacterium | reverse complement strand
TGCAGGTCGCGGGTGTTGTGCTCGAGTTGCGCAAGGCCGGTGCGCAATGCCTCGTACAGCGAGGGGTCCACGTGCGACGCGGTCTGCGCCAGCATCGCCTGGGTGATCACCAGTTCGCCCACCAGGTTGATGAGTTGGTCGACCTTCTCGACGCCGACGCGGATCGAAGTGGCTTCGATGTCGATGTGGTCGCTGGCGCGGCGTCCGCGCTTGGGCTGCGCATCGCCCGAAATGTCGCTTGCCCTTCTGCCGCGGCTTTCCGCGCCGGCCGGCGCCGGCAAGGGCGTCTCGCTGAAAAACCCATACCCGTCCGGGCCGGATGCGCCCGAGCTGACCGCTGCCGCCGTATCTGCGCCCTGCGCCGGCGCCGCGGCCGTGGTCTGTGCCTCAGCAGGCTGCGTTTCCATCAGGATCGCAAACAGGTTTTCCGGGCTCGGATCGACCGGCTCGGCGCCGTCCGTGGCCGATGACGCCATCGCCGCTGCCGGCTGCGTCGCCTGCGCGGCGCCTGCCGCAACGGCGGTCCCGGCCGGCCCGTCGTGGGCCAATTCGTTCAGCCTGCGGCGGATTTCCGCCACCGCCTGCGCGTCGACCTCGCTCTCGAATTGCCGCCCGGCGAGCTGCATCTTGATCACGTCGACCGCCTTGAGGAACACGTCCACCATCTCGACGCGCACCGCCAGCTCGCCGTTGCGCAGCTTGTCCAGCAGCGATTCGAGCACGTGCGTGGTTTCGGTGATTTCGTTGAAGCCGAAGGTGGCGCTGCCGCCCTTGATCGAGTGCGCAGTGCGGAAGATCGCATTCAGTGCGTCCTTGCCCGGCTCGGCCACGTCGAGTTCGAGCAGCAGCCGCTCCATTTCCTCGAGCAGTTCGGCCGACTCCTCGAAAAACACCTGATAGAACTGGCTCATGTCGATGGTCATTGCTGCCCCTCAATAATTCGTATTGCTTGGATGGCCGAGGCCGATGTCGCAGCGCTCAGCCGAGCACCTTTTTCACCACATCGAGCAGGCGCTGCGGGTCGAAGGGCTTGACCATCCAGCCGGTAGCGCCCGCCGCCTTGCCGCGGTTTTTCATTTCCTGGCCCGATTCCGTGGTGAGAATCAGGATAGGTGCCGTGCGGTAGGCGGGAAGCTCGCGCAGCGAACGCACCAGCGTCAGCCCGTCCATGTGCGGCATGTTGTGGTCGGTCAGCACCAGGTTTACTGTCTTCGCCTGGGCCTTGTTCAGCGCATCGACGCCATCCACGGCTTCGACCACTTCATAGCCCGCTCTTTTCAGAGTAAAGGACACCATGCTCCGGATGGAGGCCGAGTCATCGACTGCGAGTATGCTTTTAGCCACGCTGCTTCCTTATCCTCAGATCGGTTCAACAATCAGAACAATTCGACTTCCCCTGCATGCATCAACTCCTGTTGCACCGGGCTGGCGGCGTTCATCTGCTCCAGCTCCTGCAGTAAGCCCTGCACCCTCCTCGCAAGCTGCGCTCTGCCCACCGTTGGCGCCAGGACCAGCTGCGCCGCCGAGGCCTCGCGTACGCGCTGCATCAGCTGTTCCAACACCTCCAGCTCGCGCCGCACGTGGCCTAGCTTCTGCCCGACCACGTCGCGGAACTGCAACGCCATTACCGCGCCATCAATCTCGCGCGCGACATGCTCGGCCACTTGCCGCAACCGCTCGGATGCGTCCGTGCCCGGCGCCGCGGCAGCAGTCCGCGCAAGTTCGCTCTGGTGGCGGCTCACTCCGTCGCTCACGTTGTTGAAAGCCGCCATCAACTGCTCGATCGCGTGCCCAAGCAGTTCGTCCACGCGCAGCAACTCCCCGCGCGCCTGCCGCATCTGCACGCCGACGGCCTGCGCTATGCCGTCTAGCGCGACCCCGTGTTCCCCGCAAGCGGCGGCGGCTGCGCTTGCCGCACGCCCTTGCGCCGCCAGGCCGTGCCGCAATATCCCCGCCCAGCCCAGCGCCACGATGCCCAATGCCCACAGGTATATCGGCGCGGTTGGAGAGGACTTGAATAGCGCAAGCGCGGCGAGCACCGCAAGCGTCCATCCGGTTCCTATGAGAAGCGCTTGCTTGCGGGCGCCGTTCGGTCGCACTTGCTGACTACTCCGGGTCGTGGGTCGTGGGTCGTGGGTCGTGGTTCGTGGGTCGTGGGTGTGATTGGGAGCAACGAACAACGATCAGCTGGTTTTCCTGTCCCGCTACCGTATCAAGGCGGCGCGCGCGCGATGCGCGGAGGAAAGGGGGGAAAAGCGGTCAATTTGCGCATACGCAGGCCCCACGGAGCGCGTTACAGTGTTGGCATCGCGGAACATAGCGCGCCGGATGCGCTCAAAGGCCATATGGGCCGGCCGCGCGGCTATATAATGTCGTTACGTATTTGCATGGAAGCCGGAGACCTCTTGACCAGCACCGCCCAGCAAGACCGCGCGCTCGAC
>DATKUQ010000430.1:0-4632 GCA_035530495.1 Burkholderiales bacterium | reverse complement strand
CTGTTGAACAACGTGATGCTGGCGGTGGCCGCAGGCTCGGTGCTGCTCGGCACGCTCTATCCGCTGGTGCTCGATGCGCTCGGGGCGGGCAAGATTTCGGTGGGACGGCCCTATTTCGAGGCGGTGTTCATCCCGCTGATGTCACCGGCAATGTTCCTGATAGGCGTCGGCCCGATGGCGCACTGGAAAAAAGCCAGCCTGCCCGACCTTGCGACGCGCCTGCGCTGGGCATTCGCAGTCGGCCTCCTGACTTCGCTGCTGGTGCCGTTTGCGATGGGACACTGGAGCACGCCGGTCAGTTTGGGCATATTGCTGGCTGCCTGGATCGTGTCGAGCAGCGTAGCCGGCCTGATCGAACGGCTGCGACTATCCCCGCATTCGATAGGCATGCGCGCCCGGTTCAGGTCCAACTCCCGCAGTTACTACGGCATGCTGCTGGCGCATATCGGCGTTGCCGTGTTCATCGCCGGCGCCGTCCTGGTCAGGGGCTACGGGACCGACAAGGACGTGCGCATGAGCATCGGCGACAGCATCGAAGTCGGCGGCTACAGCTTCCGGCTCGACCGCATCTCCGAAGTGCCGGGCCCCAACTATATGGCCGTGCGCGGCGACATCAGCGTTAGCCGGAACGGGCGCGCGGTGACGACGATGTATCCGGAAAAGCGCAGCTACGGCGATACCAAGAACCCGATGACCGAATCTGCGATCGATTGGGGCTTGGTCCGAAATCTGTACGTGTCATTCGGTCAACGGCTCGACCCGACCACCTGGGCCATGCGCATTTACCATAAGCCGTTCGTGGAATTGATCTGGGTGGGTTGGCTGCTGATGGCGCTGGGCGGTCTGCTCGCCGCCGTGGACCGCAGGTACCGCATCGCTGTGAAAAAGCCGCAGCGCGTGCCTGCGTCCGCACCACTCCTGCTCGACGCGGGCGCCACGGGGGCACGGTGAAAACGCCAGCCGCACTTCGCATGATGTTGCCATGGACCCGTGTGAGCCTGCGCATGCTGCTTGCTGCGGCACTGATTGCGCTGGTCCCGCTCACGGCGTCGGCCAGGACAGCCGCACCGCTCGCGGCCGATCCGGTGCTGGAACAACGCCTGATGACTCTGGCCGCTGACCTGCGTTGCCTGGTATGCCAGAACCAGAGCCTGGCCGAGTCGAACGCGGAACTGGCGGTGGATCTGAGAGGCGAAATGCGCGAGCAGATGCGACACGGCGCAAGCGACCAGGACGTGATTGATTACCTGGTCGAGCGCTACGGCGATTTCGTCCTCTACCGGCCGCCGCTGAAAGCCAGCACGCTGCTGTTATGGTTCGGGCCTGCGATGCTCCTCCTCCTGGGACTCGGTTTGCTGATACGCACGCTCGCGCGCCGCCGCGTGCAAGCCGTACAAGCTCCGCTGAGCGCGGCAGCGCGGGCGCGCGCGCGGGAATTGCTCGGCGCAGACAGCGCAGAGGAAGCATCGTGACATTATTCTGGGTCATCGCCGCGGCGCTGGCGTTCATCGCGTCGCTGTTCATTGCATTGCCTCTGCTGAAGAGTCACGCAAAGCCGGCCTATGGCGCGGCAGGCAACGAACTCAAGCTTTCCGTCTATCGCGATCAGCTGGCGGAGCTGGGCGAGGATAGGCGCGCCGGCAGGCTGGGTGATGAGCAATACGCACAGGCGCGCGGCGAACTCGAAAACCGGCTGCTCGAGGAGGTGCCCGACGCCGGCGCGGCTGTACCGGCGCCGGTACAGCCGCGCCATCGCGCGGCAGCGGTCGCGGCGGTCATTGCGGTGCCGCTACTTGCGGTCTTCCTGTACCTTGCGCTGGGCAACCCCGCCGCGCTCGGTCCGCAGCAGTCCGACGGCGCGCATGGCCTCGGCCAGCAGCAGATGGACGCGATGGTCGCGCGCCTCGTCGCACGCCTGGAAAAAAATCCGCAAGACGCCGAGGGCTGGGTCCTGCTGGCACGCGCGCAAGCCGTTCTGGGCCGGTTCGATGAGGCGAGCGCAGCCTATGCCAAGTCGGTGGCGCTATTCCCCGATGACGCGCAACTGCTCGCCGATTACGCCGACGCGCTCGCGATGGCCCGGGGCCGACGCCTGGAGGGCGAGCCGGAAATGTTGGTCGAGCGCGCGCTGCGCGCCGATCCGAATAACGCCAAAGCGCTGGCGCTGGCCGGGACCATCGCGTTCGACAAGAAGGATTTCGGCTTGGCCGTGAAGGATTGGGAGCGGCTGCGGGACTTGATCCCGCCGGGCTCAGAATTCGCGAAATCGATCCAGCGAAGCATCGACGAGGCCAAGAGCCTCGCGCTTGGGCGCGACGGCACACGCGCGTCGCCCGGCGCGCCTAGCGGCCCTCAGGCCAGCGCGCGCCGCTGAGGATAGCCGTAAGCCCAATCATGCTCGTGCCAGGAGTGGAAAACATGACCGACGACGTTCTTGCAAATACAGCCGCACCCGCGCCGGGCAGCCGTTGGCGGCTGGCGCGCTACCTGCCGCTCGCAGTGTTTGTGGTGATGGCAGTGTTCCTGGCGATCGGGCTCACCAAGGATCCCAGGGAACTGCCTTCGCCGCTCATCGGCAAGCCGGTGCCCGAATTCAGCCTGCCCCCGGTGATGGGGCGCACGCTCGGGCTCTCCAGCGCCGACCTCAAGGGCCAGGTGGCGCTGGTCAACGTTTTTGCCTCCTGGTGCGTCGCTTGCCGCGAAGAGCATCCTGTGCTGCTTGCGCTCAGCAAGCAGGGCATCGTGCCGATAGAGGGACTCAACTACAAGGACAAGCCTGACGATGCGCAGGCCTGGCTGGACGCCCTGGGGGACCCGTATACCCGTACCGGGGCGGACATTTCCGGGCGCGTCGGGATCGACTGGGGCGTGTATGGCGTGCCCGAGACCTTTGTCGTCGACCGCAACGGCGTCATTGCGTACAAGCAGATCGGGCCGATTACGCCGAAGGTTCTGGAGGACACGATTCTTCCCTTGGTTCGCAAACTGCAGCAAGCGGCGCAATGAAGTCCGACACGGGCAAAGCGATGCTCGCTGGATTCGGCGCTGCGCTGGCGCTGCTGGGCGTGTATTTCGGGCTGCTTGCGCTGGTCTCAGGATGGGATTTTACGCTCGAGCAATTTCTTGCCTACCGCTACTTCATCGTCGCGCTCGCCGCCGGCTTCGGCATTCAGGTGGGCCTGTTCGTGCACTTGAAGGCGCTGGTGCAGGGCGCGCGCAAGCAGGGAGTCGTGCTTGCCACCTCGGGTACGGCTTCGACGGCGGCAATGGTCTCGTGCTGCACGCACTATCTGGCCAACATCGCACCGATTATCGGGGCGGCGGGGCTGGTCACCTTTGTCGCACAGTACCAAGTCCAGTTGTTCTGGGTCGGGCTGGCGTTCAACGCCGGCGGAATCCTCTACATCACATCCAAAGTCATTCAAGCAACCAAGGAGCATGCCAAATGCGTAGCCGTCTCGTGAAGTCCTTGTTCTCAATTCCCTTGTTGGTGGGCTTTGCCGGCGCGCCGTATGCGCCGGGCGCCGTGGCCGCCGAGCTCGCGCAGCAGAGCAGCCAGGCGAACAATGTCAGCATCAGCGTCAAGCCGGTCGATGTCGCCGCCGCCGCGACAATTTGGCAGTTCCAGGTCGCACTGAACACCCACAGCGGCGCTCTCGAAGACGATCTCGCGCACAGCGCGATCCTGCTGGACGCCGCCGGCAAGCAACACGCGGCGCTGGGCTGGGACGGCGATCCGGCCGGCGGTCACCATCGCAGAGGCGTGCTGCGGTTCAATGCGCTGTCACCGCGACCCGACGCAGTTGAATTGCGCATCCTGCGCCCGGGGGAGACGGCGCCGCGGACGTTCCGCTGGAATTTGAAGTGATCGCGGGATTTACCTGCGTCATTCGCGGAGATGAAGCCAGCACTCCGGCTTGTCCTGCGGTTCTGGGCACCCCGGATGCGATCGGCGATCGGTGTCGAACGGCGCCCTCGCCGGGATGACGATCCTGTCGTTCTTGGCATTTGGGATGGGGTTCTCCATTGCCATTATGTTTGGCGGCTCCTAGCGTGTTGAATCGAGGCGTCAGTGCGAACTGCGCGATCGATGCAAGCCATATGTACGCCGCTTCAAACAGTGGCTGCAGAGCATTTGGGCGCCAACCCAGGGCCGCGGAGCAGAATTGTAACGCTGCGTAACACTTCAGCCCGTCTCTACCCAAGCATACAACACGACAACATGACGCATACATTCGAGTGATTGAATAGGAACCGAGGCAACTGAATCACCCAATGCAGGGTAACAGGCCTCACAGAGTTCGAAAATTCAACTTTAGGAGAATGCGTCATGAAACGAGTAACGAAACTTGCAATTGGCCTGGGTGCGGCGTTGACCATTGGCCTGGGAGCCGCCGCGGTGAACGCCCAACCGTTTGGCTATGGCGGAGGCCCCGGGATGATGTACGGTTACGGTCAGGGTTACGGAGCAGGGCCTGGCTACGGCATGGGCTGGGGCGGGCACATGGGCGGCTACGGTCCCGGCTACGGGATGGGTCCCGGAATGATGTACGGCTACGGCGCTGGCTACGGCATGGGCCCTGGGATGATGTACGGCTACGGTGCGGGCTACGGCATGGGGCCGCAGGCGAT
>DATKUQ010000429.1:0-2660 GCA_035530495.1 Burkholderiales bacterium | reverse complement strand
ATGCCCGCCGAATGCCTGTCCTATGCTCTGGTGACCGAGGCACACGCCAAGCAGCGGGATTTCCCCGGCGAAGTGCCGGATCGCCTCAACCGAGATACCCGCCTCGTTCGGCGTGCACGGGCCGGGCGAGATCACGATGTGCTGCGGGTTCAATTTTGCGATCTGCTCGACGGAAATCTCGTCGTTGCGGTGCACCACCACATCCGCGCCCAGTTCGGCAAAATATTGCACCAGGTTGTAGGTGAAGGAGTCGTAGTTGTCGATCATTAACAGCATGGTTGTTCCTATCCTTGATTCTTCGCACGTATCATACTTAAAGCCACCGCTTCGGCAACCTCTATCCCGTCCACTGCCGCCGACAATATCCCGCCCGCGTAGCCCGCGCCTTCACCGCTCGGATACAGGCCCTTGGTGTTGACGCTCTGGTAATCGTCACGGTTGCGCTTGATGCGTATCGGCGAGGAGGTGCGCGTCTCGACACCGGTCAACACCGCATCGGCCAGATCGAATCCCCTGATCTGTTTCGCGAACGCGGGCAAAGCCTCGCGGATTGCTGCAACCGCATAGTCGGGCAACGCGGTGGACAGGTCGGTCAGATGCACGCCGGGGGTATAGGACGGCAGCACCGCGCCGAATTTGCTCGAGGGTTTGCCCGCAAGGAAATCGCCGACCAGTTGTCCGGGCGCCCGGTAATTGCCGCCGCCCAGTTCATAGGCGCGCGATTCCCAGCGGCGCTGGAATGCCATTCCTGCCAGCGGGTCACCCGGGTAGTCCTGTTCGGGCGTGATACCTACGACTATTCCTGCGTTGGCGTTGCGTTCATTCCGCGAATACTGGCTCATGCCGTTGGTGACCACTCGCCCCGGCTCGGAAGTTGCCGCGACCACGGTGCCGCCCGGGCACATGCAGAAGCTGTACACCGAGCGTCCGTTGCCGGCATGATGCACCAGCTTGTAGTCTGCCGCGCCGAGCAGCGGGTTACCGGCGTTCTTGCCGTAACGGGCGGCATCGATCAGCGACTGCGGGTGCTCGATGCGGAAACCGATCGAGAACGGCTTGGCCTCGATGTAGATGCCGCGCCTGTGGATCATCTCGAAGGTGTCGCGGGCGCTGTGGCCGACAGCCAGCACCAGATGAGTCGCGGCGAGGCGCTCACCGTTGGCGAGCACGACGCCGGTGATTTTTCCGGCGTTGTCTGATCCCTGGGTAATTTCGATATCGTCGACGCGGCTCCCGAAACGGATCTCGCCGCCCAGCGACTGGATCGTTGCGCGCATCTTCTCCACCATGCCCACCAGCTTGAACGTGCCGATATGCGGGTGGCTCTCGTAGAGGATCTCTTCAGGTGCGCCCGCCTTGACGAATTCTTCCAGCACCTTGCGACTGAGGAATCGCGGGTCCTTGATCTGGCTGTACAGCTTGCCGTCCGAAAATGTCCCCGCGCCGCCCTCGCCGAACTGCACGTTGGATTCCGGGTTGAGCACGCCCTGCCGCCACAGTCCCCATGTGTCCTTGGTGCGTTCGCGCACTTCCTTGCCGCGTTCCAGGATCAGCGGGCGAAAGCCCATCTGCGCGAGCAGCAGTCCGGCAAATAAACCGGCGGGGCCCATGCCCACAACTATAGGCCTCGAGCTTAACGATTCGGGAGCCTGTGCGACGAAGTGATAGCTGGTGTCCGGAGTAATGCGAATATGCGGCGGCAGCGACACGTTACTGGCGGAGCCAGCCGATTGCGGGAACTGCCGCGAAGCCCCTCTACCTGTGCCCGCAGAATTTACACCACCCTTTCGGAGGGGCTGGTCATTGTTGTAATGCGCAAGGACCGCAGCCTCATCGCGCAAGCTGACATCCAGCGTGTAGGTGTACATAATCGCGCTGGGTTTGCGCGCATCCACGCCGCGCTTGAACACAACATGGTCGATCAGGTCATCGTCAGGGATACCCAGGCGTTTGAGGATCGCGGATCTGATGTCGCTTTCGGGATGGCCGAGCGGGAGTTTTACTTCGGTGAGCCTGAGCATCGCGCTACGACTCCAGATCGTTGTCCAGCCCCGCCAGCACCATCTCGGCGGCGCGCAGCACGGCGCGCGCCTTGTTCAGCGTTTCCAGCCATTCGCTTTCGGGTACCGAATCGGCGACGATACCCGCACCGGACTGGGCGTACAGCATGTTGTCCTTCACCACGGCGGTGCGCAACGCGATCGCCAGATCCATATCGCCGTTGAAGCCGAGATAGCCGACCGCACCCGCGTAGATTCCGCGCTTGCTGGGTTCCAGCTCGTCGATGATTTCCATCGCACGCACCTTTGCCGCGCCGCTTACCGTGCCGGCGGGGAAGGTGGCCTTGAGCACGTCCATCGCGTTGTAGCCGGGTTTGAGCGTGGCCTCGACATTGGACACGATGTGCATCACATGCGAGTAGCGTTCGATAATCATTTTCTCGGTGAGCTTCACCGTGCCGTTTTGCGCGACACGACCGATGTCATTGCGCCCGAGGTCGATCAGCATCAGGTGCTCGGCCAGCTCCTTCGGATCGGCCAGCAACTCATCCGCAAGTTCTGAATCCTGTTGTAGCGTTTTGCCGCGCGGACGCGTCCCTGCGATCGGGCGCACGGTCACTGAATCGCCCTCGAGTCGAACCAGTATCTCGGGAGACGCAC
>DATKUQ010000428.1:0-14970 GCA_035530495.1 Burkholderiales bacterium | reverse complement strand
GTACGCGCGTCGGCGAGCAGGCTCATCGGATTGCCTTGTCGCTGCGCGCCAGGGCCATATCGACGATGCGGCCCTCGGGGCGGTCCACCGGGCTCATGCGTGTACATCCGCGATGTGGAAGCCGGCGTAGGTATGTACGCGATCGTGCGGCTGCAGCGCGGCGGACAGTCCGTGGTCGAACTCGAGGCGCTCGCGCAGCGCGCGACCATCGGCGAGCCGCAGGCCGTCGAGGTAGCGCGGCGCGCGATGCGCGCTGCGGAAGATGACGCGCGCATCGTGCGTGGCGCGCGCGCAGATCGCATCCCACTCTTCGGCCAGCGCCTGCGGATAGTAGCTGCTCATCCAATCCATGTGGTCGAGCAGGACGAATCTGGAGATGCGTTCGCGCGTGGCCTGGAGAAACTCGGTGACGGTGCAGGTGTGCACTTCGATGCGCTCGGCCAGCCCGCGCTTGAGCGCGGCAAAGTTTTCCGGCCGCAGGTACTCGGGACAACATTCGGCGCCATAGCGGCCGCGCAAATACAGGGTCCAGAAATAGTTCGTCCACAGCGGCAGGCGGCGAAACACGTAATCGACCGCTTCGCGCACGAAGCCGGCGGTACCGTGTTCATGCTGGCGCTCGACTTCCTTTCTTTGCGGATGCGGCACGCCGAGCATGCTCATGGTGAGCTGCCGCGACAGCGCCCAGTTCATCGTGCGCCCCCACAGCTGCGGCCGGACCTGGCGGTCGTAGACCTGCCGCTGGTCCTCGAGCGAACGCACCTCGAGCAGCATCCCGACTCCGGCGCGCAGCTCCGGGCGCAGCCTGAGGTAGGCGCGAAAGCCGCGCGCGACGATGCCGGACAATCCATGGTAGTAAAAGCTGTCGCCGGGATCGGCGCCCCAGAACCAGTGTCCATGCCGGTCCCAGTAGTCGCGCGCGAACGGCGGCAGGCGATCGCGCAACGCCGTCCGGTACAGAAAGCGGAACCTGGGATGACGTCCCTCGCCGAACAGGGAAAAGAAGTCCTCGAACTCCAGATGCCTGATGGCGGCCAGCTTCAGTTCGAGCAGTGCGGTTTGGCGCGGGTTGGCGTCCACCGCATGGATGCATGCCGGCGCGAGCAGCGCATAGTCCAGCACGTTGCATCCTGCGCTGGCTATCACCAGCATCCGGTCCTGCGGCCGCAGCCTCAGCGCCAGGCGGTCGACCGCTGGATCCTCCCAGCAGGTGTTGTATACGAGCGAGCGGGAGTAGATCGCGTCGAATACTTTTTGATCCAGTCTGTCCGTCAGCGATTGCGCGTGCTGTGCCAATTAGCCTCCGTCGGCCGCATCCCGGCATTGGGAATCGGCGCGAGGTTAACGCAGTTGCATGACAGCAGCGTGACGACAGCTCAAGACGGAAATCGCCGATCGGCCAGCAGCTCACGGCACAGCCGGTTAGTGCTCGAACTCGTCTATTGCCTTGCGGCAAAGCGCGATGATGCGCCGGTACACGGTCTCGCGCTTCTTGCGCGAGGTGTATTGAGGGATACCCTCCAGCTTTTTGATGGTCTTCTTGCACGCAAGCAGCAGATGCTTGGCGCCGGGAACGAGTTTGGGATTCCTGTGGATCGCGGAAATGTCTTTGCGTGAAAGCACCTGCAACACCTTGTGCTGGGCGCTGGTGACTTTTACGGTTTTCATTTCCCCTCCCTTTGTTCTGTTATGGAATCGAATCGCGGTTCGCTGCACTGCAGCGGCTGACCGGATTCGCTTTATCCGCCGAACGGCGCTACTTCGTCACAGCGATCGGAGTGCGCGCTGACGCGCGCGGTATGCAATGCAGGCAAATTTATTCACAGTTTTTGTGGACATAATTGTGGAAAACTCCGGCGCAAACACGTAAGTTGCCGATCGGCCAACGGTTTTTATGTTTGCCCAAATAATAGTCTGCCATGAATTGTGTTACAGGAAGATGACAGACGCTTGCCGCGAAGAAACCGGCGGGCTCGCAGGCAGCGAGCATCGCCTCGAAGTCAGGCTGCCAAAAAATACCGCGGCCGAAGCCGCGGCATAAACCCCGCCCTTCCATGGAGGAGAGGATAAAGGGCGGTAATCGTTGGCGCTCACGCCTTTTTCTTGGAACTTATGCTCGGCCGCGAAACTCTGCTATCGGCTGCGTCCACGGGTTCCCGACTGAATTCACGCGGCCTTCGCCAGAAAGTGCTGCGCGTAACGCGCGTTGATGTTCGCCAGCGGCAGCAGGATCAACAGATCGGCGACGTTGAAGTCCGGGTCCCAGGCCGGTTCCCCGCAAATCCAGGCGCCGACGTTGATATATCCCTTTACCAGCGGCGGCATGTCGGCCTGACGCGCAGCATCCAGGTGCTCGAGCGGCAGGCGGCAGCGCGGAAAAGCGCGGTATTCCAGCGGACACAGGTGCCGCGCCTTGACGCGTCCGTAAATCGATGCCGCCGCATGGCCGCCGTCGGCCATGCTCAGGCTGGCGCAGCCGATCATGTGCTCGTAACCGTTCTGCATCATGTAGCGCGCAAGTCCGGACCAGAGCAGGAAGATCGTGCCGCCGGAACGGTAGTTCGGATGAATGCAGGATCGTCCGACCTCCACCAGGCTGGGGCGCAGGCGCGCCAGGCGCGCCAGGTCGAACTCCTGTTCCGAATAGTAATGGCCGATGCGCTGCGCGCCGTACGGCGGCAGGATGCGATAGGTTCCGACCACTTCGTTCGTATCGTCGTCGCGAACCAGCAAGTGCTCGCAGTGCGCATCGAACATGTCGTGGTCGACGCCGGGGTGGACGGTTTCGATGTGCGCGCCCATCTCTCCGACGAACACCGCGTAACGCAGGCGTTGCGCCTCGATAATTTCGTCTTCGTTGCGCGCGAAGCTCACGCTCAACTTGCGCCGCGGCTTGCTCACAGGCTGCAGTTCCCGGTTCAGCATCGATTTCCCCCGTCGGTGATGGACGCGAGAGCCAATGTAGAAGCGCGGCGTTACGCCGACGTGAACGCGAAGTTAAGTTTTCCTTACCGTCCGGCTCGAACCGAGCCATGCGCCAGACGGGCGCGGCGACATGTTCGAATCAGGCGGCTTTCAGGGACGCTGCGGGCACCGCTGCGCACGGCAGCGCGAGCGCGCGCGCGATAACCGACTGGGCGCGCATGGCGATTTCGCGGCGGGTATGGCCGCCACCGGACCACGCGGCCAGAAACCGCAGCTCGAGCGCGATCTCCTGCTGCCTGACCAGGCCGACGATCGAATCGAGCAGCGAGGCGTCACCCACCCAGGCCGCCACTTCGGTGCGCACGCCTTGACCGTCGACATAGCGCAGCGCCAGCGGGCACACCAGCGCCGCGGTGTCCACCGCGGATTGCAGCAGAGCCGGCCGAAAGGGCTTGAGTTCGGCACCGAGCGTAGTCGTTCCTTCCGGGTAGACGACGACCGGCCGCGTGCCGCGGTTCAGCGCGTGCGCGATATCGCGGCTCGCCCGACGCGCGCCGCGCGAACTGTTGCGTTCGATGAATATGGTTCCCGTCCGCTCGCACAGCGTGCCGACAAAGGGCCAGTCGCGCACCTCCGCCTTGGCGACGAACGTGGCGGGGAACACCGCGCTGATGGCGAAGATGTCGAGCCAGGAGACATGGTTCGCTACCAACAGGCATTTCGGCGGCAGCGCGTGCGGCTGGTCGTAGCAGTGCAGGCTGATATTGAGGATGCGCAGCAGACGCCTGGACCAGCCTTGAATCAAGGCATGCTGTCGCTCGGCCCGGCAACGCGGATAGACCCATGCCGCGAGCATGACGCCCTGCGCCAAGTGAATGCCCAGACGCAGCATGCGCAGCGTACGGGTGAGATAAGCCGTGCTGCGCGTCAAAGTTCGCGCGCGCACCGCTTGGTCCGGCGCCGATGGGTAGACGCTGTCTTGCTCGATCATGATCGCTTCCTTGCGCAGGCCTGACTGCGGCCGCAACCGCAGTGGCGGGTCCGGTGCAGCAGGCTGAACATAGCAGCCGAAGATGACAAATCGTTGACAGTCGCCGGATGCCCCTGCACCACCGGCATTCCGGCTGCGGCTTGACCTGGGACAAAAGGCGTAACATCGCGCGATGGCACCATGACCGGCGCAGGCGCGGCGCAAGGCCGTGCGCATTCAAGGAGAATCCATATGAGCAGAGAAGTCGTGTTGGTGAGCGGCGTGCGCACCGCAATCGGTGATTACGGCGGTGGACTGAAAGACATGGCGCCGACCGAACTCGCGGCCAGGGTCGCGCGCGAAGCGGTGGCGCGGGCCAAGATCGATCCGGCGGAAGTCGGCCACGTGGTGTTCGGCAACGTGATTCATACCGAGCCCAAGGACATGTACCTGTCGCGCGTGGCCATGATCAACGCCGGCCTCGCGCACCACACGCCGGCGATGACGCTCAATCGCCTGTGCGGCAGCGGCATGCAGGCCATCGTCAGCGCCGCGCAGGCCATCCTGCTAGGCGACGCCGAGATCGCGCTCGCGGGCGGCGCAGAGTCGATGAGCCGCGGCGGCTACCTGATGCCGGCGCTGCGCTGGGGCCAGCGCATGGGCGACGGCAGCACGGTGGACATGATGGTCGGCGCGCTGACCGATCCGTTCGACACCGTGCACATGGGCATCACCGCCGAGAACGTCGCCGAAAAATGGAACATCACGCGCGCACAGCAGGACGAATTCGCGGTCGAAAGCCACCGCCGCGCGATCAACGCGATCCAGAAAGGCTACTTCAAGGAACAGATCCTGCCGATCGAGCTGAAGACGCGCAAGGGCGTCACCGTATTCGACACCGACGAGCATCCGCGCGCCGACGCGAGCATCGAAGGCATGACCAAGCTCAGGGCCGCATTCAAGAAGGACGGCTCCGTCACCGCCGGCAATGCCTCCGGCATCAACGACGGCGCGGCGGCGCTGGTGTTGATGGAAGCCGGCGCCGCGGCGAAAAAAGGCCTGAAACCGATGGCGCGGCTGCTCGCCTACGGCCATGCCGGCGTCGATCCCAAGTACATGGGCATCGGCCCGGTCCCCGCGGTAAAGACGGCGCTCGCTCGCGCCGGCCTCAAGGTGAGCGACATGGACGTGATCGAGTCGAACGAGGCGTTCGCGGCGCAGGCCTGCGCCGTGGCCAAAGACCTGCAATTCGACCCGGCGAAGACCAACCCCAACGGCGGCGCCGTCGCGCTGGGCCATCCCATCGGCGCCACCGGCGCCCTGCTCACGGTCAAGGCACTATATGAACTGCAGCGCAGCGGCGGACGCTATGCGCTGGTGACCATGTGCATCGGCGGCGGCCAGGGCATCGCGGCGGTGTTCGAGCACATATAGAGCGAAGCGCCCCCTCGACTCCGGCAGACCGGCCGAGAAACGCAGAAAAGTCCGCTCCACGGCTTTGCGTTTCCCGGCTCGCTTCTCCGCTGCGGCGGCGGGGCCAGGAATATTCGCTTCATCCGCATCGGCCGCCTGCTGCGCGACCTTGCCGTAGGCTTCATAGACCGCGTTGCTTGCGGCCAAGGCCGACTTGATCGCGCTTACGGTTACGGCCGATCCCGCCGGCGCGGTCTTGCTCAGACCGTCGAGCATGCCGATCACGGCCCGGTTCACCTCCACCGCATGCGATTCGGAGAGCTTGAAAAACTCGGCGCGCGCCCGGGCCGCGACCGAACTCAGATCGCGTGAATAGGCAAGCGTTCTTTCGAAGCCCGGTTCGGCCGCGGCCGCGTTCAGTTCGAGCAGATCGCGCGCGTCCTTCACCGACAGCAGCGCCGCGGCGTGGTTGATGCCGTCCTCCAGCACCGCTTTGCCGGCGTTGAAGCTCAAGGCCGAGACCAGCTCGAACGTGGCGAGCTGCGCCTGGGCGAAGGTGTTCAGGGCATCCATGCCGGCCTTGCCCGTTGCGGCGACCTGTTCTGCATTGAGGTACATTTTGTGATCTCCAATCAGTCAATGGCAATTGCGGGTGCAAGCGCCGAAGCCCGTCTGCTTGCGCCCCCGGGACGCGCCCTCGCCACCGCAGGCGCCGTGTTCGCGCAGAAATTTGCCTCGATCAACTCGGGCAAAGTGCGCGCTGTCAGATCCGCTCCGCCTGAATTCGTTCCGATCAGGCGCTGCAAGCCGCAGCTGGCGTGGTGATCGATGGCCTCGATCTCGAGCCCGATGCCGAGCTCCGAACAATGCACAATCAGCACTTCCGCTTCGAACGCCTGGTTGCCTTTTTCCGTCAGCACCCGCAAACGCGCCCTGTCGCCGGGCTTGATTTCGACCTTTCCCCGCGTTTCGACCAGTGCTCCACGCGCCGAGATATCTATCAGCGCCACTTCGTACAATTGCGGCAGACAAATCAAGACTGCGCTTGCGCGATGCGCGAGTCCGGAAAATTGCCGGCGGTCATTTCCCATATGTTTGCTTCTCCGAAAACAGCGATGCAAATATCCTGCGCCTCGATCGTTACCGTTTCATGACCTCCGATGCGAGCCAATCGCGCACTTGGCGCGCCACCCAGGAAGGATCGTCCAGCGGCAGATCGTGACCGGCAGCGGGATGTACCGCGAGAGCGGCTTTCCATCGGCCGGCGAGCTGTCGGGAACAGCGCGGATCCACCAGACCGTCCAGTGCGCTGGCGAGGACCAGCACCGGCATCGCCGGTGCGCGGGCGGGGGCGCGATAGCGCGCGGCCGCAAGCAACTGGCGCAGCGCGTTTCGGCGCGACACGGGGCATTCGCGCCGATAGGCGAGCCATGCGTCGAGGATGCCTGCCTGTGCGTCGCCGCGGCGGCTGGTCAGGCGCAGAATGGCCCGCTCCTGCTGCTCCGGGTTTCCCGCGATCAAGGTCGGCAGGACCGGATAGGCGCGCGGCCTCAGGCGCCGGTAGAACGGATCGAAGCGGCCCAGGCTGGAATTGATCAGCACACAAGCGCACAGTTCCTGCGGATACGTCGAGCCCCAGGCCAGGGCCACCATGCCACCCATGGACAAGCCGAGCAGATGATACGGCGGCGCAATGCCGCGTGCGGCAAGCTCGCTGCGGCACCATTCGGCCATCTGCTCCACGCTGGAAGGGCTGTGCAAGCGGTACCAGCGGCCGTTTCCGGGCAAGTCGAGGGTCGTCACCTCGGCGTCGGGGAGCTGCGCGCGCAATAGCGCGGGAAACTCGCCCCAATGGCGCGCTTCCCGCATCAGCCCGCGCAGCAGAACCCAGCTAGCCATCGCGCAGCTCTCAGTACCAGCGTTCGATCGCCGCCTGCCGGTGGCGCGCGCGCGCCGCGCTGGCGGGCAGCCAGTTCCGGTGCGAGGCCGCCGCGCGGACGAGGAAATCCATCCACAACAGATGGCTGCGCAGCACCCGCTGCAGGCGGTGGACCGGCAGGGGATTGAAAATCCCCAGGCGCGAAAACAATTGGCGCGGACTCTTTTTGACCCACAGCCAGGAACCCATTTCCAGCGTGAGCGGCAGGAACACGCTTTGGTCGCGCTGCAGCGACAACGCGTAGAGGTGATCCCAAAGATCTCCGTGCGCGAGGTATTGCCGGCACTGCGGTTCGAACAGATAATTGTGGTGCGGATAAGTCTCGTCGAACAGGCCGTGCAAAGCATCGATCTCCGGCAAATGAGGAATGGGTTCGGCGCTGTGGGCATAGGGAAACCAGATGCGGTCGCGTTGCCCGAATCCGGAGTGGCAATCCAGCGCCAGGCTGAATTCGCGGCCGAACAGTTCTTCCTGCACCACGCTGCAAACCGCCTGGCCCTCGATTTCCATCTGTTGTTCCGCGCTGCCGCGGTACCAGGGAAGGCGCGCGCTGATGCGCTGGCCTCCGTACAGGAACGGCACTTTATGCGCGGATTCCACCGGCGCGTTGCGCATTAGATCCACACCGCGCGGATTGCTGCGCGTGCCGCGCCACATGCCCCCCGGATTCACCAAGGGCATGAAAACAAGGCGGACCGACTCCAGATACCGCTGCAGCAGGTGATCCCAGCGCAGGCGTCCCAACAGGCTGTGCAGATAGGACAGCAGGACCTGGGTGCCGATGCGCTCGAGGCCGTGGATGCCGCCGAAAAACCCGACCCCGGGGACCTCCGGACTGGGATTGCCCAGACACAAGGCATAGACCGGAAAATGGCGCCGGTCCGTCGCGACCTCACAGACCTTGCGCACCTGCAGATGCGCCCCGCCTTCTTCGATGATCCGCTCGAGTTTGAGCAGTTCGGGGAATTCATCTCGCGCGCGCGATTGCGAAGAGCCGTGCAAGATTTCGCCGTTTCACCAACTGGGACGGCGCGACCGCAGCAAGCGCGTGCTCTGCGTCGAATTACACAAGCAGCACGGCCTGCGCGACGCCCGCGCCCAGGATTGCGCCGGCCAGCACATCGCTCGGATAGTGCAGGCCGAGAACCACACGTGAAAGGCCGATCAATAGCGTGAACGGCACCAGCACCGGCGCGAGTGCAGGAACATAAAACACGGCGACCACGCTAAATGCCACGGCGTGCAGCGTGTGTCCCGAGGGAAAGCTGAACGCGTCGAGCGGGTCGATCCCGGCCCGGATATCGCGCAGCACCTGGTACGGACGCGGTCTGCCGGTCGCCGACTTGAGCAGCTTATAGACGATGAGGCCGATGCCGCCCGCGGCCAACATGTGCAGCGCGGTTTCCAGCCCTGCCCGTCCCTGGGTAACGCTCAGAACGAACATCAGCGCATACCAGAACACGCCGTTGCCGAGGCGGCTCACCAGCCGCAGCAGCAGCCGCACAGGCGCGACGCCGACGCTGGCGTTGAGCCGGCGTGTCCAGCGACGGTCCCATTCGAGCAGGAATTCGAGGGTATCGGCGCGCGGTTGCATAAGGATCGCGGCTAGTCCGTTGCGGCTGCCGCCGGCGCAGGCTCCGGCGTGGCCGAGGCCCGAGCCGAGGCGAATTTGAGCAGCGACCTTTCGAGATCGTCGAACGCCCTGCTCCAGCTCAGGCCTTCCGCGGTTTGCCTCGCCCGCCGCCGCAGTTTCCACAGTGCCCGCCCGGACGTGGCGAGGCGCACCGTGTGTCCGCGGAACGCGGTCTCGTCGTCGCAGCGCGCCACCAGGCCGTTGTCTTCGTGCACGATATACTCGCGCGCGGCGGCATAGTCGAACGCGACCACGGCCAGTCCGCTGGCCAGCGCCTCCATCGTGACGTTGCCGAAGGTTTCGCTCAGGCTGGGAAACACGAACAGATCGGCGGACGCGTAGTGGGCGGCGAGATCTTCGCCAGTGCGCATCCCGGCAAAGAAAAAATCCGGGTTCCTGGCGCGCAGCTTCCTGCCCAAGGGACCGTCCCCTACGATCACCACGCGCAGATCCGAACGGTGGGAGCGCGCGGTGCGAACGCTCTCCACGAAAAGGCGCAGGTTCTTCTCGGCGGCGAGGCGGCCCACATATAGCGCGACCGGTGTGTCCTCTTCGCACTGCCAGGAACGGCGCAAGTCCGCACTGCGCTTGGCCGGACTGAACAGCTGCGTATCGATGCCGCGCCCGACGATGGCGAGCGCCTTGAATCCGGCCGCATGGAGCCGATCGCACATTTCATGCGTAGGAACGAAGGTGCAGTCGCTGCGGTTGTGCAGCGCTCGCAGGTAGGCGGTAATCGCGCCGGCAATCCAGCCGAAGCCGTAGTGGCGGCTGTATTCGTGAAAATTGGTGTGGAAATCCGACACCACCGGTATCCCGAGCTCGCGCGCGGCACGAAGGGCCGACCAGCCCAGCGGCCCTTCGGTGATCACGTGCACGATGTCGGGACGCCGAACACGCCAGGCGTGCAGCAGCCGTTCCGAGCTGACGATCCCGATCCGCAATTCCGGATAGTTTGGAATCCGGAATCCGAGCGTGAGCCGCTCCTCCAACTTCGGCGCGGGGGGCACGAATCCGTCGGCAGCCTGGCGCGGCCTGACCAGCTCGATCTGGTGTCCGCGCGCCAGCAGTTCGCCGACCATAAGCCCGACCGTGCGCGCGACTCCGTTTATTTCAGGAGGGTAGGTTTCCGTTACGACCGCAATGCGGAGCGCTGTCTGGGGTTGGCGCGGGAGCACGGTAGACTGCACAGGACAACAGTGTGCAGAAACCGCGTGACATTCCGATTACAAGCGTTTGAATATTCTATGACAGCAGGCATTCATCCAAGCAGCACCACGACCCAGACCATAGCCATGCAGGCGAGGCTCAGCATGACGGCGGCGCTGCCGATATCCTTGGCCACCTTGGCCAGCTCGTGGTTGTCGAGCGAGACGCGATCGACCGCGGCCTCGATCGCGGAATTGAGCAGCTCCACGATCAGCACCAGCATCACGCTGGCGAGCAGCAAAGCCCGCCCTGTCGCCGCCACCGGCAGCAGCAGGGCCGCCGGTATCAGCAGCGCGGCAAGCGCGACTTCCTGGCGAAATGCATCCTCCATGCGGAACGCCGCGCGTAAGCCATTGAACGAATAGCCGAAGGCGTTGATCAGCCGGCGCAGGCCGGTCTTTCCTTTGTATGGGCTGAGCATGGATTTTGCATATCCCTTTTTGAGGAAATCGGCGGACCCGCAAGCGGGCGATTCGAAGCGGGCATGATTGTGCGTCACAAATATTTCATTAAGGTGTCACACGACGTTCGTCGGACCAAAGACTGTCGCGATTGCGCGGCGCCTTCCTGCCCTAGAGCCTCGCGCCGGGCGCGAAACGCTACTGATAGCCCCGTACAATCAGGAGCATACCGCGCAAAAACCAAGTCTGATCCGCATCGCGTTCCGCGACGCGTATGCTGGTGATCATCTAATCCGATGGCAACTATTGGGCAAAACTTTCTCGACATCGTTGGCGGATTTCCGAGCTGCGGAATATAATGCCCCCGGCGCTGCGTTTATGTTCCTCTGCTCAAGAGATGCCGCCTTCGCGCGCGGCCGATGCGGCGCCAGCAGAACAAACGGCAACCTCAGGAAAACCTAAATGGCACAACTCTACGCCAACCCCGATCAGGAAGCGCAGCACCGCAAAGCAATGGAGACGCTCGCAACTGAAACGGGCCACGAGTTCGCAGTAGTGAGACAGGTCTACGAACAGGAACTTGCGAAGCTGCAGGCGGAAGCGCACGTCACGGAATTCGTGTTGCTGCTTTCCTCCAGGCGCGCGCGGGAAGCGCTGCGCAGACCGGCAAAAGGCGGGAAATCGCAGCCGGTTGCAGCCTAGCCGGCAGCACTCGAACGACTGCGCTCAAGTGTCGCTAGACTGCCGCGATTGCGGCGCGTGCTGCGCCTACTCGGAGTCCTGGCCGGCGTTCATCGGTGACGGCGACGGCGCGGACATCCCGGATGAACTGGTCGATTTCGAGCACGGGCGCATGCTGTGCCATGGAAGCCGATGCGCCGCGCTGGTGGGCCGGCTCGGAATCAAAACGCACTGCAGTGTCTACACAAGACGGCCGCTGGTGTGCCGTGAATTCGAGGCCGGCTCGGAGGACTGCTTTTCGGTTCGCCGCCAACTAGGCTTGGCCGCGCCCTAAGCGCCGGGTGCGCAGCCGCCTGCGGAACCGCCTTGGCGCAGGCAGGCCCCTGCAACAAATCCGTAAACCGGGTCTGGAAAAATACACAAGCAACCGCGGCGCCACGTCTGCAAGGCTGGCCGGCCTGAAATTCCGTTCCGTGCCGCGGCACACCGAGTCCGGCACGGCGTCAAAGCGCAGCCTGCACGCGTTCTACGATAGTCCTGAGAATCTTGACGCGCGCGAAATACTTGTCCTCGGCCTCGACCACGGTCCAGGGCGCGATCTCGGTGCTGGTGCGGTCTATCATGTCGCATACCGCCTGCTCGTACTCGCCCCATTTCTTGCGGTTGCGCCAGTCCTCCTCGGTGATCTTGAAACGCTTGAAGCTGGTCTTCTGCCGCAGCGTGAAGCGCTTCAACTGTTCGTCCGCGGTGATCTGCAGCCAGAACTTGCACACGATCGCGCCGCCGCGCACCAGCTGCTCCTCGAAATCGTTGATCTCGCTGTAGGCGCGCATCCAGTCCGCGACGCCGCAAAAGCCCTCGACGCGCTCCACCAGCACGCGCCCGTACCAGGAGCGGTCGAAGATGCTGATGCGCCCGTGCCGCGGCGCATGGCGCCAGAAGCGCCACAGATAAGGCTGCGCGCGCTCTTCCTCGGTCGGCGCCGCGACCGGCACCACCTGAAAATGGCGCGCGTCGACGGCGCCGGTGATGCGCCGGATCGCGCCGCCCTTGCCCGCCGCGTCCGAGCCTTCGAACAGCAGGATCAGCGCGTGCTTCTTGAAATACTTCCTGTTGCGCGACAGCAGATTCAGCCGGCCCTGCCACTTCTCCAGCTGCGTGTCGTATTTGTCCTTGGCGAGTTTCTGCGTCATGTCCAGGCCGCGCAGCAGCCCGAGATTGTCCATTTCCGGCAGCGGCGGCACCTGCACCCGCCGCTCCTTGAAGCTGGTTTTTTCGAGCCGCTTTTTCATCGCATCGAGCAGCATGTTGCCGACGGTGAGGCTGCGATAGCGCGGGTCCACGCCCTCGACCACGGTCCAGGGCGCATTGGCGTTGCTGGTTTCGCGCAGCGCGCGCTCCGACACTTTGCGAAACGCGTCGTACATCTTGAACCGGTCCCAGTCGAGCTTGGTCACGCGCCAGCGCGTGAGCGGATCCTTCTCCAGTTCCTGCATGCGCTGTTTCTGCTGCTTCTTGGACAGGTGAAACCAGAATTTCAGCAGCAGCACGCCCTCGTCACAGAGCATCTTTTCGAAGCGCACGATTTCTTCCAGGCTGCCCTTGAGCGCAGCTTCGTCGGTTCGCCCCAGCACCCGGTTCACGATCGGGTAGGTGTACCAGGAGCCGAACATGATGCCGATCTTGCCCTTGGGCGGCAGCTCGCGCCAGAAGCGCCACATGCGCGGCCGCTCCGCTTCCTCGTCCGACGGTTCGCCGAAGGCGCGCGTCTGGATATGGCGCGGATCCATCCACTCGTTGAGCAGGTTGACGGTCTCCCCCTTGCCGGCGCCGTCGACCCCGCCGATCAGAATCAGCACCGGAAATTTCTTTGCCTGCGCGAGGTCGAACTGCGCGTTGAGCAGTGCCTCGCGCAGCTTGGGCTCCTGCCTGGCATAGACCTGCCTCGAGACTTTGTGGCCCAGCTCTGCGGATTCGAACATGGCTACCCCCTATTAAGTCCTCAGGAACTTGCATGCGATGGTTTCCAGAACGGCTTCTGCCGCTGCCAGCGTTTCCACGCCCGCGCCAGCGCGTCGAGCTGCAGATGGGTGCTGGCCGCGCTCCAGCCCTGAATCATGCCGGCGACGCGCGCATCGGGGGCGCGGGCGCCGGCCTGGGCCTGCTCCAGCAGGCGCAGCATAGTCGCGGCATCGTTCATTCCCCCCAGCACGTCCTGCATCGCCGCGAGCGACTCGACATAAGGCCGCAGGCGCCGCTTCGGGTAGAGCGCGGCGAAGAATTCCAGCGCATAGCGCAGCTTCTTCGCCGCGATGCGCAGGCGATGGCGCGCGGCGGCGTCCAGTTGCTGCAGGTGCTTGCCGCGTTTTTTCAGCGTGGCGGCGCGCTGCTGCAGCAGGTCCGCCGCAAAGCCGGCCAGCGGCAGCGCAAGCGCCGGCTGCTGCTGCATCCACGCACCGTCGGCCAAGAGCCGCCCGAACTCCAGCCACAAGCGCTGCCAGGCGGGCGCGGCGACGATCGCCTGCGCGGCGCGCAGGCGCACGCGGCGCAGGCGGCCGCAGCGCCGCTCGAATGCCGCCACCGCGGCTTCGTCGCCGCGCTGCGCGCGCAACGCGCGCAGCATTTCGTGCACGAACACGTCCCAGTCGCGCGCTTCCCCGAGCGCCCGGCTTTGCGCGCGCAGCTGGTCCATGAGCGGCGCGAACGCGGGCTGCGGGATCACCGTCCGGAACAGGCTGAAGCAGGCACGCAGGCGCCGCATTGCGACCCGCAGCTGGTGCAGATACTCCGGATCCCTGCCCGCAAGAAAGCCGCTTTCGTTCGCCTGCAGATGGGCGATGCAGCTGTGCACGATCGCGGAAAACGCCGTGCCTACGCTGCCTTCGGGGTCGAGCGCGGGCGCTGCCGCTTTGACCGGGCGCGGCGGCAGCCCGCGCGCGAGCGCATAGCCGCGCTCGGCTTTGCTCGCGTGGCCGAGGCGCAGCGGCACGCGCTCGGCCAGTTCCAGCGCAAGCTCGAACAGGCGCACCGGGCTGCCCGCGAGAAGTTCGATTTCGGCCTCGCTGATCGCGCTTGTGCGCCGGCCGCTGCGGATCTCGCCGCTGTCCAGGCACAGTTCGGCCAGACTGCCGTCGGCGAAACCCAGGCGCACGCGGGTGCGCGCGAATTCGGTTGCAAACGCCGGCGCGAGCGCCGCGCGCAAGCGTGGTGTGCGAAACACTTTGGCTTGCGGCGTTGTGGCGAGCAGGCCGAAGTCGAGCGCCTCGCCCGGCAGCGGCCATTCCCATTCCTCGCGCAGGTGCAGGCCGGCCGCGGACTGGCCCTCGGTCTTCAGGGTCTGCAGCCAGCGCCGGCCGTCCAAGCGCAATCTCAGCCCCAGGCCAGCGCGCAGCAAGGCGTGATCGGGGGTGTCGTAATAGTCGCTGTGGACGCGGCGGGTCGAGGCGCGCCCCTGCTGCAGCGCCTTGATCCGCGGATCGCGGCGCAGCCGGCGCAGATCCCGCGGCGCCAGAAACAGCTTCAGCTCCGTTTCCATTATCTTCGGCTCGCGCTGAGCACGCCCTCCACTTCCTTCACCTGCGCCAGCGTGCGCTGCAGCTGCTCCAGACCGGAAATCTCGACCGTGAACGACATACGGGCCAGATGCTGCTTCGATTGCGTGTTGACCCCGGTGACATTGATTTTCTCGCGCGACAGCACTTCCGAAATATCGCGCAGCAGGCCCTGGCGGTCGTGCGCCTGCACCACGATGTCGACCGAGAACACGCTATCGCTTTGCCGACCCCAGTCGGCTTCGATC
>DATKUQ010000427.1:0-9765 GCA_035530495.1 Burkholderiales bacterium | reverse complement strand
GTCGAGCAGGTCGTCCAAGGAAACGTGCCGGCGCAGCGCGTCCACCCTGGCCACCACGCCCTGATGTCTGCCCGGCGGCGCCATGCCGTCCAGTCGCCGCGTGTCCACCTGGAGCACGCGCAGCTTCAGGCTCTCGGCGAGCTTCACCAGGTCGCGCATGCGCGGGTCGGCGCGCGCGCTGTCGCAATACAGTTCGTGCACGCTCTTCGCGTCCAGGCGCAGGCGCGCGGTAATGGCGTGAAAGCCGTGAATGAAGCTGGTGCCGCTCAAGGCTTGTGCCTTTTCGCTTTCTTCGGCGCTTCGTCTTCGGCCAGCCGGAAATCGATCTTGCTCGAATCCAGGTCCACGCGCACCAGTTTCACCTTCACCCGGTCGGCGAGGCGAAAGCGCCGCGCGGTGCGCTCGCCCAGCAGCTGGTGGCGGGCGGCGTCGAAATGATAGTAGTCCTCCCCCAGCTCGGAAATGTGGACCAGGCCTTCGACGTATACGCCGTCGAGCGCGACGAAGATGCCGAAACCGGTGACCGCGCTGATCGATCCGGGAAACTCCTCGCCGATGCGGTCCTGCATGTAATAGCACTTGAGCCAGGACTCGACGTCGCGCGTCGCCTCGTCGGCGCGGCGCTCGGTCATGGAGCAGTGCGCGCCCAGTTCTTCCCAGTCGCCGGGACTGTAGCTCTTGCCGGCGAGCGCGGCGTTGATCGCGCGGTGCACCACCAGATCCGGATAGCGCCGGATGGGCGAGGTGAAATGGGTATAGGCCTCGTAGGCGAGGCCGAAATGGCCGACGTTCTCCGGGCTGTACTGCGCCTGCTTGAGCGAGCGCAACAGCACGGTCTGCAGCAGCTGGATGTCGGGACGCCCTTTGATCCTGGCGAGCAGCTTGGCGTAGTCCTTTGCGTGCGGGCTGTCGCCGCCGGTCAGATCCAGGCCGAATTGTTTGAGAAAAATCCGCAGCGCCTCAAGCTTCTCCGGCGTCGGCCCCTGGTGCACGCGGTACAGCGCCGGGTGTTTGCGGCTATGCAGGAAATCGGAAGCGCAGACATTGGCCGCCAGCATGCATTCCTCGATCAGGCGATGCGCGTCGTTGCGTTGCGTCGCCACGATGTTCTCGATCTTGCCCTGATCGTCGAACAGCATCTGCGTCTCAATAGTCTCGAAATCGATGGCGCCGCGTTTCTCGCGCGCCTTGGCGAGCACGTGGTACAGCGCATACAAATCCTGCAGATGCGGCAGCAGCGGCGCCGGCACCGGCTCGCCTTTTTGCGGCTGCAGGCCGAGCGCAGCCGCCACCCGGTTGTAGGTCAGGCGCGCCTGCGAGCGCATCACCGCGGCGTAGAAACGGTAGGGACCGAGCTCGCCCGCCGCATCCACGCTCATCTCGCACACCATGCACAGGCGGTCTACGTTCGGATTGAGCGAGCACAGGCCGTTGGAGAGCTTCTCCGGCAGCATCGGAATCACGCGGCGCGGAAAATACACCGAATTGCCGCGCTCGCGCGAAGCCGTATCCAGCGCATCGCCGGGGCGCACGTAGTGGCTCACGTCGGCGATCGCCACCCACAGGCGAAAACCCTTGCCTTCACGCCTGCAATGCACGGCATCGTCGAAATCGCGCGCCGTTTCACCGTCTATGGTCACCAGCGGCAACGCACGCAGGTCCTCGCGCCCCTTGCTGTCGTTCGGACGCACCTCATCCGGAAGTTTTTCCGTCAGGCGCAGCGCCGCGCTGGAAAATTCGTAGGGCAGCTCGTGCTTGCGCAGCGCAATCTCGATTTCCATGCCCGGGTCGGCGTAGTTGCCCAGCACTTCGACGATGCGCCCGGCCGGCTGAGCGTTCTTGTCCGGCTGGGCCACGATTTCCACCGTCACCACCTGGCCGGGCTTTGCGCCCATGTCGGCGCCGGGCGGAATCAGGATATCCTGGCTGATGCGCCGGTTCTCGGCGGCGACGAAAGCGACGCCGTGCGGTTTGTGCAGACGGCCGACCAGGCGCGTGTTGGCGCGCGAAATGATTTCCACGATCGCGCCTTCGGGGCGCCCGCGCCGGTCCACGCCGGTCGCGCGCGCCATGACGCGGTCGCCGTGCAGCACTTTGCGCATCTCTTTCTCGGACAGGAACATGTCCGGCCCGCCTTCATCCGGCACGAGAAAGCCGTAACCGTCAGGATGCCCCTCGATGCGGCCGGCTACCAGGTCGAGCTTGCCCGCCACCAGGATCGCATCCCTGCGGTTGCGCATGATCTGGCCCTCGCGCTCCATCGCGCGCAGCCGCCGGCGGAAACTGTCGGCCTCGTCCGTCTCTATGTGCAGCAGGCGCAGCAGTTCTTCCTCCTGCACCGGAATCCCTTCCTTCGCCAAAGTGTCCAGGATGAACTCGCGGCTCGGCAGCGGATGCTCGTATCGCTGCGCCTCGCGCGCATAGTGTGGATCGCGCGCAGAGCGTGCGGCGGGCTTACGTTTGGGGGGTGTCTGCGTTGACAAAATCCTTGTTTCCTATAGAATTGCGCACCTTGTTGTGCCCAGGTGGCGGAATTGGTAGACGCACATGGTTCAGGTCCATGCGGTGGCGACACTGTGGGGGTTCGAGTCCCTTCCTGGGCACCAAAGGCACTGAGATAACATTTTACCTTAATTCTCAGACCGTTAGATTTCCGAAGCGCAAAACACGCACTGCCCGCCCGGTAAAGCCCCATTGCGGCAGGGATCGGCGGTTCACATTGCCAGTCTTTTTGCGCCGCATACCCGAATTCCTGGTCTTCGGCGCGTCATTCCAGGCGCGATCGCGCGCGAAACCGCCGCGCGCCCCGCATTGGGGTCCTTCGCTCATGCGCTCGTTTCGCGCGTCTCGGCCTTCGAGATACACTGAGTTCCCGCGTTATCGATATTGTGCCGACGAATGCTTAACATCGCCGCTGTCTGCCTGGTCATCACCGCCCTGCTCGCCTACCTGAACCACCGCTTCGTCGGCATGCCCACGACGATCGGCGTGATGGCAACGGCTCTGGTTTTTTCGCTGGCCTTGGTCGCATTGAACGCGCTGGGCGTCGCGCGCGATCTGCACCAGTACGAGGAATCGCTGTTGCGTTCGATCAACTTTTCCGACGTCCTCATGCAGGGCATGCTGTCGCTGCTGCTGTTCGCCGGCGCGCTGCATGTCGACCTGAGCGAACTCAAAGCCTACCGCTGGCCGGTGGGTGCGCTGGCGGTGCTGGGCACGCTGCTGTCCACCCTCGCGGTGGGCTACGGGATGTGGTTTGTGCTGCCCCTGGTCGGCCTGCACCTGCCGCTGATCTACTGCCTGCTTTTCGGCGCCCTGATCTCGCCCACCGATCCGATCGCGGTGATGGGCATTCTCAAATCCGCCGGCGCGCCCAAGGAGTTGGAACTGGTGATCGCGGGCGAATCGCTGTTCAACGACGGCGTCGGGGTGGTGATCTTTTCGCTGCTTCTGGGCATGCTCGTCAGCGGCGTCGCGCCGACGCCGGGCCAGGGCTTCGAATTGCTGCTGCACGAAGCGGGCGGCGGTCTGCTGTTCGGCCTGCTCCTCGGCTACGTGACCTTCCGCCTGCTGAAAAGCGTGGACAACTACCAAGTCGAAGTGCTGTTGACCCTGGCTGCCGTCACCGGCGGCTATGCACTGGCCGGCGAGCTGCATGTGTCCGGCCCGCTGGCCATGGTGGTCGCCGGCCTGATCATCGGCAACCAGGGCCGCGCGCTGGCGATGTCGGACACGACGCGCCGCTATCTGGACATGTTCTGGGAACTGATCGACGAGATCCTGAACGCGACGCTGTTCGTCCTGATCGGCATGGAGGTTCTGCTCGTGGCGTTCTCGGTCAACGAACTGGTCGCCGCGCTTGTTGCCGTGGCGGTAACGCTGTTAGCCCGGCTGCTTACCGTCGGCTTGCCCGTGGGTCTGCTGCAGCGCGTGCTCAAACTGCCGCAGGGTTCGTGGAAAGTGATGACCTGGGGCGGCTTGCGCGGCGGCATTTCGGTGGCGCTCGCCTTGTCGCTGCCCGCAGGCATGGAGCGCAACACCGTCGTTGCGCTGACCTACTGCGTCGTCGTGTTCTCCATCCTGGCGCAGGGACTTTCCATCGGATACGTGACGCGCAGGTCGATTGCGCCTCGCTGAGGCAACAGCGCAGCTTCGCAGGCGTTGAAGCGGCCGCGCGCCATCGGCGAACCGGGACGTGCCTGGCGCCCGGCTCGACTCGTCTTCCGATGTTGCGCTAGAGTGGAAGCGGTTTCGCGTGACTTCCCCACGATGCTGACGGCGACGATGCACCGAAAAGAACAATCCGAACCCGGCGGACCGCAGCGGCGCGACGCGACGCCCGTGTATACCGATATCCCGGCGCGGCTCGATCGGCTGCCGTGGAGCCGCTTCCATTGGCTGCTGGTGTGCGCCCTCGGCGCAAGCTGGGCCATCGACGGGCTCGAAGTCACGCTGAAAGGCGCGGTCAGCGGCGTGCTGCAGGAACCGGCGACGCTGCACCTCAGCAGCGCGGAAATCGGCGCCTTGGCCTCCTTCTACCTGCTCGGAGCGGTGGCGGGCGCCCTCGTCTGCGGCTGGCTCACCGACCGCCACGGCCGCGCGCGCCTGTTCTTCGTCACCCTGGCAATCTATCTCACCGGTACGCTGCTGACCGCGTTCTCCTGGAATTTCGTCAGCATGGCCGCTTTCCGCTGTCTCACCGGCTTCGGCATCGGCGGCGAATATGCAGCCATCAATTCGGCCATAGACGAATTGATCCAGGCGCGCCTGCGCGGCCGCGTCAACCTGATCATCAATGGCAGCTTCTGGCTCGGCGCCATGCTCGGTTCCGGTGCCACGCTGTTGTTGCTCGACCCGGCCATATTCCCGGTCGATGTTGGCTGGCGCGTCGGCTTCGGCATCGGCGCCCTGCTCGGCTTCGCGGTGTTATTCGCCCGCGCCTTCATCCCTGAAAGCCCGCGCTGGCTCAGTATTCACGGCCATCACGCGCGGGCCGAGCGCGCGATGACCGAGATCGAGACGCGGGTGGAACGGCAAACCGGAGTTGCCCTCGCGGCGGCGACGCAAACGCTTGCCATCCATCCCCGCCGCCGCTTCGGTTTCGGCATCATTTTCTCCACCCTGTTCCACCAGTATCGCGAGCGCGCGATACTGTGCTTCGTACTGGTTGCGTCCCAGGCTTTTCTCTACAACGCCATTTTCTTTACCTATGCCCTCGTTCTGACGCGCTTCTACGCGGTGCCGGCGCAGAAAACCGGGCTCTATCTGCTGCCCTTCGCCATCGGCAATTTCCTCGGCCCGCTGCTGCTGGGCCACCTGTTCGACAGCCTCGGGCGCCGCGCGATGATCTCCGTCACCTATGCGATCGCCGCAAGCCTGCTGCTGGCGACAGGCGCGCTGTTCGTCGACCAGACGCTGACGGCGCTCGGCCAGACAGCGGCATGGGCGGTAATCTTCTTCTTTGCCTCGGCCGCGGCCAGTTCGGCCTACCTGACGATCAGCGAAGTCTTCCCCCTGGAACTGCGCGCGCTCGCCATCGCTGTCTTCTACGCCGTCGGCACGGCCGCGGGCGGCATCGTCGCGCCCTGGCTATTCGGCCTCCTGATCGGCAGCGGCGAACGGATCAATGTGTTCTACGGCTACCTGCTCGGCGCCTTGCTCATGTACCTCGCCGCTGCGGCGGAACTGCGCTATGGCGTGCGCGCCGAACGCGCGTCGCTCGAGGCGGTCGCCGCACCGCTGTCGTCGCGGCCGGACTAGCACGGACCGGACACGCCGAAATTCCCGCCGTGGCCGCCGCCGCTCCGGTGTGCATGCCGGCCCCGCCTCGACCCTGGCCGATATTCAAATTATTTCAACGGCTTGCCGCTTTTTGCAACGGACTGCGTAAAGCTTTGCGCTTCATGTCAACCGTTCCGGATCACGGGCGTTAGGGGTCTGTGGAATTTGTATTTTCACAAGGGTAAACTATGTCGACGGTTCGCAACGGGAGCGGCTGTAAGAATCCGCTTTGCGTGTATGCCGGATCTGACTCTGGTGTCCGCGCTCCCGGCGTTTACCGCGGCTGGAACAATGGCTGGAACTAACTGTCCGACCGTACACGCGGCAACGAAGCACCAGCGCACGCACACCACTAAACACCACAAGCAAGCCCACCACAATATCAAGAAGGAAGACAAATGAAATCTCCAATAGCAGAAAATTCCAATCTGTCGCTGCAATCGGCAATGGCCTTTGCGCTCGCGATGGTCATCGGCACGTTCGCGCCGGGCGCGTTCGCCGAGCCTCTGCCTGAAGGCTATGTCCAGGCCCCGGTCTCCGGAGTCGTCGTGAAAGACCCGTTCGGCCTGTGCTGGCGCACGGGCTACTGGACGCCCGCGATGGCGACCAAAGAGTGCGATCCGGAGCTCCTGCCCAAACCGGAGCCCGCTCCCGTTGCCGTGGTTCCGCCGGCGCCCGCCCCGGCACCTATGGCACCCAAACCGGTAGAGGAAAAGGTCAAGCTTTCGGCCGAGACCCTGTTTGCCTTCGACAAGTCGACTCTGCGCAGCGAAGGAAAGGAAAAGCTCGACGACCTCGTCAGCAAACTGCAAGCCATCAACGTGGAAACCATCATCGACATCGGCTACACGGACAGGATCGGCAGCAAAACCTATAACCTGAAGCTTTCCCAGCGGCGCGCCGAAGCGGTCAAGGCCTACCTGGTGAGCAAAGGCATACCCGCCAACCGGATATTGGCCGAAGGCAAAGGCAAGGCGGACCCGGTTACCAAGCCCGGCGAATGCAAAGGCCCCATCAGCCGCAAACTGATCAAGTGCCTGCAACCCGATCGCCGCGTCGAGATCGATGTAGTCGGCACGCGCACACAATAAACGACACCTGCAACGCGATCTACAAGCCCCGCCTTGCGGCGGGGCTTTTTTTTGGACTGCCGGGATTTCCCCGCAGAATGCCGCGCTTATTTGCCGCGGCGGTTGAGGAACAGGCGCGAAGCCTGCCACATATAGAATTTCACCGGCTTGGACGAGATCAGCGCGTTGCCGCTGCCGTCGACGACCTGCGCCTCGAGGGTATGTTCTCCGCGCACGATCCCGGACAGGTTGAAGTGCGTCGCGCTTTGCGCCGCCGTGCGGTGGCCGTCGACGAGCAGCACGATCTGGTCCCCGGCTTCGGCGCGCAGGGCGGGCGAAACGGCGACCGTCACCTCCACATTGCCGGCATTATTGAACACGGTCGAACCGTCCGCCGGCTTCGCCACCGCGACGGAGGCGTAGACCGAGGCCGTTCCCGATTGCGCGCCCGGCGCGCCATACTGGGTTAAGAGCATGCCGGGTGCCGCGCCGTGGTCAGCCACGTATAGCGGCACGTCCGCTGCGCTCCCGTATGCGCTGGAAAGCCCGGCAGCGAAGGTAAGCGAAACTCCGGCAAGCAGCAGCGAAACACGGCCCGCCTTTTCAATAGTCTTCATTTGCTGTGACCATCCTGGATAGTAGAAACAATTGCGGCCGCCCCGGCGATCATGTTCGCGCCGCCGTGGCGGGCCGCTCGCCTTTGGCGCTTGCGCGTCTTGCCTGATGCTCCGGAATCGACAGCAGGCAGGCGGTGTGAATCAGCGCCATGTGCGTCAGCGCCTGCGGAAAATTCCCGAGCATGCGCCGCTCATGCGTATCATATTCCTCCGCCAGCAGTCCGAGGTCGTTGCGCAGCGCGAGCAAGCGCTCGAACAAAGCCTCTGCCTCCTTGCGGCGTCCGCACAGCGCCAGGCAATCGGCGAGCCAGAACGAACAGGGCAGGAACGAACCTTCCCCGGCCGGCAGTGCATCGGCATTGCCGTCGGTCGAATAACGCAGCACCAGTCCATCGACGACGAGCGTGCGCTCGATCGCGTCCAGGGTGCCGCGCACGCGCGGATCGTCCGGCGGCAGAAAACCGATCTGCGGAATCAACAGCAGGCTCGCGTCCAGGTGCGTCGAGCCGTAGGACTGGACGAAGGTGTTGCGCTGCGCATCGTAGCCCTGCGCGCAGATCTGCGCATGGATCGCGTCGCGCACCTGCCGCCAGCGACTGACCGGGCCGTCCAGCCCGTAGTCCTCCGCGTCCTTGACCGCGCGGTCGAAGGCCACCCAGGCCATCACCTTGGAGTAGGTGAAGTGGCGGCGCGGTCCGCGCATTTCCCAGATGCCTTCATCCGGTTCCTGCCAGTTCGACTCCAGGAATTGCAGCAAGACCAGCTGAATCTGCCACGCGTGGGACCGCGGTTCCAGGCCGGCGGCACGCGCCAGGTGCAGCGTGTCCATGACTTCACCATAGACGTCGAGCTGGAACTGCGTCGATGCCGCGTTGCCCACGCGCACCGGAGCCGCGCCGCCATAGCCGGGCAGCCAGGCCACTTCATATTCATCCAGACGCCGCGCACCGGTAACGCTGTACATGATCTGCAGGTCTTCCGGGGAACCCGCCACGGCGCGCAGCAGCCACTCGCGCCAGGCCGCGGCCTCTTCGTGGTAACCCGCGAGCAGCAGTGCGTTCAGCGTGAACGCGGCATCGCGCAACCAGCAATAGCGATAGTCCCAGTTGCGCACGCCGCCCGGCTGCTCCGGCAGCGAAGTCGTCGGCGCCGCGACTATCCCCCCGGTAGGCGCGTAGGTCAGCGCTTTCAGCGTGATCAGCGAGCGCATGACCGCGTCGCCCCAGCGCCCCTGGTAAGTGCAGCGCCGCGACCAATCGCGCCACTGCTTCTCGGTCGCCGCCAGCTCTTCTTCCGCGTCGAGTCCCGGCTGGGTCTCCTCGTGGGAAGGGCGATAGTTCAGCGAGAACTGCACGCGCTCGCCCTTGCGCACCTGGAATTCAGCCACGGTTTTACTGTCTTCACCGCGCACGGCGACCGGAGTATGCAACTCGAGGGTATCCGGCCCCGCGGTCAGGAGCAGCGTGTGGTCCGGGCGCCGCACCCACGGCACGATGGAACCGTAGTCGAAGCGGACGGTGAGTTCCATCTGCATGACCACGCGCCCGCGCAAGCCTTCGACGATGCGCAGCACGTCCCAACGCTCATCCGACAGCGGCATGCAGTCGATGATGCGCACGGCGCCTTCGGCCGTCTCGAATTCGGTTTCCAGGATCAGGGTGCCCTCGCGGTATCTGCGCCTGGTGCTCAGCACCTTCGCCGCCGGCGCGATCAGCCAGCGTCCGTGCCTGTGATCCCCGAGCAGGGCCGCGAAACACGCGCCCGCATCGAATCGCGGTAGACAAAGCCAATCGATGGAGCCGTCGCGGCCGACCAAGGCCGCCGCATGGCAGTCGCCAATCAATGCATAATCTTCAATCGGAAGCGGCATCGTTCATCCCCTGGTTGCAGCGTAAAGCGTTCGCGGCGAAGCGTGCGGCTGCTGGCGCCGCGCCGCCGTGGCTTCAGTCACGGCGCAGCGGCAAAATCGGACGGCGCCGAACCGATCACGTCGAGCCGCTGTCCTTGCCGATAATAATCTTGTCGGCGCCTGCAAATGCGTATGGCGGTATCACGAGATTCGTCGGCGCGGGCGAGCCGCGCAGAACGCGGCCGGCAAGATCGAAGCGGGAGCCGTGGCACGGACATAAAAAACCGCCGTGCCACTTCTTCCCCATTTGCGCCTTGTTGGCAGCCGGTTCGAAATTGGGCGAGCAGCCGAGGTGCGTGCATATGGCGATGATAACCGCGACGTCCGGTTTGATTGAGCGATATTCGTTGCGCGCATAGGCCGGCTGATGCGGCACATCCGAGTTGGG
>DATKUQ010000426.1:0-24928 GCA_035530495.1 Burkholderiales bacterium | reverse complement strand
GCTGTCGACACCGGTAGTGCTGTGGGGCGGCTGGCCCTTCTTCGTGCGCGGCTGGCAGTCGGTGGTGATCCGCCACCTCAACATGTTCTCGCTGATCGCTCTGGGCGTGGGCGTAGCCTGGATCTACAGCACGGTCGGTCTGCTGTTTCCGGGCTTGTTTCCGGCTGGCATCCGGACCGACGGCGGACTGGTTCCGGTGTATTTCGAAGCGGCCGCCGTGATCACGGCGCTGGTGCTGCTCGGCCAGGTGATGGAACTGCGCGCGCGCAGCCGCACCAGTGCGGCGATCAAGTTGCTGCTCGGCCTGACGCCCAAGACCGCGCGCATCGTGCGCGCCGATGGGCGTGAAGAGGACACGCCGCTCGAGCAAGTGCAGCCCGGCGACATCCTGCGGGTGCGCCCCGGGGAGAAGGTCCCGGTCGACGGCATCGTCACCGAAGGTTCGAGTTCGGTGGACGAAGCCATGGTGACGGGCGAGCCGATTCCGGTCGAAAAGCACGCTGGCGAACGGCTCATCGGCGCCACGGTGAACGGCACCGGCAGCCTGCTCATGCGCGCCGAGCGCGTCGGCGCAGATACCTTGCTCGCGCAGATCGTGCACATGGTGTCCGAGGCCCAGCGCAGCCGCGCGCCGATCCAGCGGTTGGCGGACACCGTCGCGGGCTACTTCGTTCCAGCGGTGATTGCGGTCGCCCTGCTTACCTTCGCGGTCTGGTGGTTCTGGGGACCGGAACCAAGGCTTGCGCATGCGATGATCAACGCCGTCGCGGTTCTCATCATCGCCTGTCCCTGCGCGCTGGGGCTGGCGACACCGATGTCGATCATGGTCGGCACCGGGCGCGGCGCCACAGCCGGGGTGCTGATCAAGAGCGCCGAAGCGCTCGAAGTCCTGGAGAAGGTGAATACGCTGGTCACCGACAAGACCGGCACGCTGACGCTGGGTAAGCCCCAACTGACCGCGGTCGTGGCGACCGAGGGCTTGGGCGAGAACGCAATTCTGCGCCTCGGGGCCAGCCTCGAGCGCGCCAGCGAACATCCCCTGGCTGCGGCGATTATCGCGGCAGCCGAGAAGAAGGGGCTGGCCCTGACCGTGGTCGACGGTTTCGAATCGCACACCGGCAAAGGCGTAAGCGGGCGCATCGACGGCCGGCTGGTGGCGATCGGCAATGCCAAGTTGCTCGAAGCGCTGAAAATTGTAGCGGGAGCGCTCGGTGAACAGGCCGAAGCGATGCGTGCCGACGCGCAGACGGTCGTGTTCGTCGCGGTGGACGGCAAGCTCGCCGGACTGATCGGCGTTGCCGACCCGATCAAGGACACCACTGCGGAAGCGATACGGCAGTTGCACGAAGAAGGCCTGGAGGTGGTGATGCTCACCGGCGACAGCCAGGCGACCGCCGATGCGGTGGGCAGGAAACTGGGTATCGACCGCGTCATCGCCGGCGTGCTGCCCGAACAGAAGTCCGAACTCGTCAAGAAGCTTCAGGCCGAGGGCCGGATCGTGGCCATGGCGGGCGACGGCATCAACGATGCGCCCGCGCTGGCGCAGGCGCAGGTCGGCATCGCCATGGGAACAGGAACCGACGTGGCAATGGAAAGCGCCGGGGTGACGCTGGTCAAGGGCGACTTGCGAGGGATCGTGCGCGCGCGGCGCCTGAGCCGCGCCACCATGCGCAACATCCGCCAGAACCTGTTCTTCGCCTTTGTCTACAACGCGCTCGGCGTGCCGATTGCCGCGGGCGTGCTCTATCCGGTGTTCGGCTTGCTGCTCTCGCCCATCATCGCCGCCGCCGCGATGAGCTTCAGCTCGGTCTCGGTGGTGAGCAATGCGTTGCGGCTCAACCGCGTGCGGCTGTGACAGGCGACCGGAAAAATGCGGCCTTCGTTCCGTGAACCAATTGTCAAAACTTTCCTAAGGACCGGGCTGTGTGCCACCTTGTTCTGATCGGGCTGCCGCTCGCCGGGCTATCGGTGTTCTGGTTCCTGCCGCTGCCCGTGGCGCTGCCGGCGTACCTGCTGATTGCCGCCGCCACCGCAGCTTTTTACTGGTACCTGTACAAGGGCAACAGCAGCCCCGTCCTGACCGGAGTAGAAGAGATGCAGCGTGCCGTCGGCAAGGTGCTCGGCACCAAAGGGAGCTTGGCGAATGTGTGGGTACGCAGCGAGCTATGGTCGGCCGAATACGAAGGGGAGCTTCGCGAGGGCGACCGCGTTCGGGTCGTTGGCATGGACGGCCTGCGGCTCAAGGTACGCAAGGTCGCCGATAAGGCAAGCAACAATTCCCTGGTCGATTGATCCGACGTGAGCAAGGAACCGCCCGTGCGCGGGGGAAACCGGAAGCCAGGAGCCAATTGAAGGCAAAGCAGAGCGAGTGCGTCTGCAAGCCCGTTATGACGCGGATTCCGTTTCGGGCGGAGTGCGTGTTTTCCGTTTTCTCAGGATAATCCGGTTGGCACCAACATCGAGCGTGCCGTCGGCTCGCAGCCGGCGCAGTGTGCGATACAGGGCCTCGTGGGTCAGGCCCAACTCGGCCGCCCACGCCTTGCGCGATTCGCTCAACGCAACGATTCCGTCGGCGCCTTCCGACTCGATGTAATGAACGATCCGTTGCTCCGCGCTTTTGAGACCCAAGCGCTCGCACTGGGAGCGCGATTTCAGTAATTCGTGGGCCAGATGCACCATCCACGCATTGCGAAACATCACGTCCGTGGCAAGCGCGGCGCGAAAAGCTTGAACGGGAAAGCGCAAGACCGTGCCGCGTTCAGCGACCACTGCGTCGCAGTGGTACGCCTTCGCATTCAAGCTTGCTTCGGCAAAGAAGCCCCCCGCGCGAGCGCTGCATGACAATATCCGCCCCGTCCCGGGCGCGGCGAACCAGCCGAATTTCACCGGCGACGACGTAGAATATGCCGCGCAACCGGTCCCCGAGTCGAAACAGCGTTGCGCCGGTTTCGATGTCACGGCACTGCGCAAGCTTTCGCAACTTAAGCGGAATGACCGCCAATGCCGGTTGCGATTCGATCAGCGCTTTCCAGTCCATGTCGCTCGATGTATCGGCCTTCGTATGATCGCGATCATATCACTGTCGAACCTCGGAATCGTAATATGAGCGTTACCGCGCTACTGCAATTCAGGCTGAGTGCCTGGAAGTGGCGTATAAGGCGATCGAGCAGCAGCGTCAGAAGGAGGTGTACAAATGCAGCACAATTGGAGAATATGCCGATGAAGCGGGAACGAGGTTTCACCTCTCAGTCGGGGCGCCCAGACGCATTGAAAGCCGGTCTCAACGGCGAGAACCCCAGGGAGAAAGCGGGCATCATGCGAACGGATGGGATCACCTCATTCGGTGCGGCATTCCTGGCATTTCTCGCGGCCCAGCACCATAACCTGCATATGCTCCTGTTCGCTATCGGGATCGGCGGTGCCGGCATGAGCTTCATGACCATGTTTCCCGTGATTCGGCAGGGCATGTTGCTCATGTCCCTGGCGATGGTCGGCCTGATGGTCTACCGGGCGCGCGACTCGAGGCGGGCAACTTCGATGCGCATTGTGAATGTCGTCTCCGTCGTTGTGACCCTCGGCCTCGTGGGTTGGTCCGTATCCCAGTTCGGATTGTAAAAAGGACGTTTCATGGAGCTGCCTTACCGGAAAGACCTGCGCCACCTGACTTGGGACGAAGTGTTCGCGCGCCAACTCCTGCGCGCCAGCCTGGTCGAGGAATGGATGGACACCTTGCACCTTGACCCCGGAGCCCGCGTGCTCGACATCGGTGCCGGGCCGGGCTACGTGAGTCTTGTGCTTGCGGGCCGGGTAGGTGCTAACGGGCTCGTGTACGCCGTGGATCGATCAGCCGATGCCCTGGCCTACTTGGCGGACCTGCAATACGAGCGCGGGGTTCGGCAGATCAGGCGGATCGTCGCAGACGCGACAACGTTGGACCCTGACGCGTTCCGCTCCGATTCCGCCTTGGTCACCATGGTCCTGCATCACGCAAATGACCCTATGGGTATTCTGGCCAGCGTCGCCCGCCTGTTGCCAACGGGTGCGCTCGCTGTCATCGGAGAATTTCATCCGGAAGGTCCATGCGAGAAAGGGCCGCCGCGGGCCGAACGGATCTCACTGGACCAGGTTCGGGCTTGGTGCGAAGCTGCAGGATTCGCTGTCCTTTCCTATCGCCGGCAGACGCAAGAACATTATATGTTTGCGCTTCAGCGGTGCTGATGGACGCCCCCAACCGGGTATCCCATCGGCACGACGGAACATATTTAGGAAATTGCTCATTTCTTGCCGATCTGAGCTGCGCAAGCCAGCGGTGATAGGCGGAATCGGTCATGCTGAACTTTTGACGCCCGCAGTCTGGTGTTTCTGATATTCATGTTGAGCGAAGGCATATGTAATATGCAAAGGTGACGCTGGGTCTGCTTCTCACATTGACGCCTGGTGTGGGCGCATTCGTATGGTCAGGTACTTATAAGCCTGGCGCCGACAGCCCACACTGGAGAATCGCTTAGCTGCTGTTGCAGGTTGCGCGTGAACGGGCTGTCGAGCGCCATGCCTCGGATATCTCAGTACCTGGCAATCTCAATGATCCCCAGCTGATGCTGAAAGGCGCCGGCCAATACGCCGCAATGTGCACCAGCTGTCATCTGGCGCCCGGCATGCGGGACTCGGAGCTTCGACAAGGGCTGTATCCTCAGCCACCCAAGCTAAGTGAGATTAGCGTTGATTCATGCAAGGCATTCTGGGTCATCAAACACAGTATCAAGATGAGCGGGATGCCGGCCTGGGGAACGACCCACGTCGACGAAACGATCTGGAGCATGGTTGCCTTCCTGCAGAAGCTGCCGGGCATGACTCCTGACCAATACAGAAAGATAGTCGCCAAAGCGCCACCCGATGAAGATTGAACAGCCTCCTCGACACAGGTAGTCACCAGGCGCGGCAATGCTCCTATGTTGATAGGTATTTACACTATCCGTGCACCGAAAGGTCACCCGCCCGCGCCGACGCATGGTCGCAAGCGCTTCCCTCGCTTGCAACGCTCAGAACGCGTGCCGGACGTTGACAATGAACGACACGTTGCGCGGTGGCGCCGGCTCGAAAAAGCGGCCATTGCGGTCGGCGACGATCACTGAGCCGATGTAACTGCGGTCGGTGAGGTTGTCTATGCGCAGCGTTTCGCTGATGCGCCAGTCGTGCGGCTTCTGCTCGAAACCCATGCGCAGGTTGGCAATCGTATAGGCCGGAGCCGCATCGCTGTTCTGGTCGTCCACGTACACTTTGGCGTTATGCCGTGCCTCGAGCGCCGCCGAGAAGCCGGATGCGGCATCATGCCACTGCAATTCGGCGTAAAGCGAGCTGCCGGGCACCCCGGGGAGCTTGTTGCCGGCAGGCACGGCGCTCGAACCGGCGCCGCTGGTGAAGGCATCGACGTAGCGCGCATCGAGCAGGGTATAGGCGGCGCGCGCAGCGAAACCCGCCGGCAGCACCGCCTGCCAGGAGGCTTCCCATCCGGTGCGCCGCGTGCGGCCGGCATTCTTGTATATAGTGCGTCCGCCGCTCGCGGTATCGACCACGATCTCGTCGTGCGTGGTGGTATCGAAGCGCGCGAGCGTCACCTGCTGATTGGCGCCTACGCTCCCTTTGAGCCCGACCTCCTCGTTGGTGCTGCGGCTGGGCTTTAGCCCGAGGTTGAGGCCGGTGCCACCCCTGCGGTAGGCGAGTTCGGTGGTGGAAGGCGTTTCGAAGCCACGGCCGGCGCTTGCATACAGGCTCAGCCGCGGCGCCACACGGAAGGCTAATCCGGCGACCGGGCTGGTATTGGCATAGGTTATGCCGCCGCTGTCATCGGGGTTGTTCGCGGTGATGAAATGGTCGTGCGAGTCGAACCTGACCAGCGTGCGGCGCACGCCCAGCGTCACGCTGGTGCGCTCGAGAAAGCGCCAGTCGGCTTGCGCGAACAGGTTGCTGCTGGTGACGTCGTCGTTCTCGTCGCGCCGCAGCGCACCTATGGCGCCAAGGTTGTTGTCGTAACCGCGCCGCTTTTGGCGCATCAGTTCCTGTTCGAGGCCGCCGGTCACATGCAGCGGACGGCCGAGCAGCGAGCCGTCGTGAATCCAGTTGGCGGAATAGCCGTTGTAGTCCGTGCCCAGATCGACAACGCCGCCAGAATAGGTATACAGCGACGGCGGCGCCAGAACCGGTATCGTCAGATACTGGCGCACTTTGCGCTCGCCCGAGTAGACGCTCGCGCGCAGGTGGTCCTCGGCGCCCAGGCGCTGCTCTACGGTGATGCCGGCCTGGTCCTGGCGTATGGTCTTCCGGGCGTCGTACTTGAGTACTGTGGGGTTGACTTGGCGCCGGTCGGCCGCCACCTGCGCGGCGCTGAGGCCGGCCGGGTCCTGCGTATCGGGCTGATCCAGCGTGTTCATCACGAACGTCACGCGGGTGCTCTCGCCGGCGCGCCATTTCAGCTTGCTGTTGAACTGCTGGCGGTTCGCAGCCGAGTGCTCGCGGTAGCCGTCGGTATGGAACTTCGACAGGTCGAAAATGTAATTGAGCGCGCCCGACTGCCCGCCGGCCTGAATTCCGGTGCGCGTCGCACCGTACGCGCCGACGAACAGATCCGCGGCCACGGTCGGGCGCTTGGGCCCGTCCTCGGTGAATACATTGATTACGCCGCCGGAGGCATTGCCGTACAGGGCGGCAAGCGGCCCGCGCATGACTTCGATGCGCCGGGCGGTGGCCAGGTCGAAATTCGCGGCCTGTCCCTGGCCGTCCGGCATGGTCGCGGGTATGCCGTCGGCGTAAAGCTTGACGCCGCGGATGCCGAAGGCGGCGCGCGCGCCGAAGCCGCGGATCGACAGTTGCAGATCCTGCGCATAGTTCTGGCGATTCTGCACATTCAGACCCGGTACGCCGCCGAGCGATTCGGACAGGTTGATCTCGGGCTGGCCTTGGTGCAGCGTCTGCGCATCGACGACGTCGATCGAGGCCGGGATGTCCAGGCTCGGGCGCGCGCTGCGCGTGGCGGTGACCACTATGCGTTGAGTGGTGTCCTGGGTTTGCGCGGTCGCTGAAGCGGAAAGTGCGGCGAGCGCCGTTGCGATTATCGGCATAAAAGCAGCAGTGGAGCGGGTGGCGATGCGCATATCATTCTCCCAAAACGTGAATACTACTTTCGAGGTTTGTCGAATTCATAGGTGATGCCCAGCCATGCGGCGCGGGGCGCGGCCGGCGTGCGAAACTGATCCCTGGTATTCCAATCGGCCGGCCTGGAACTGAAGGAATTGCCCGGGCCGGTAAGCTCGTTTACGCCCAAGAGCCCGAAAGTCGAGTATTTCCTGTCAAAGACGTTGGCGATTTCGGCAAAGACTTTCCAGTTCTTGCTGATACTGAAACGGGAATCGAGATTGACCACCGTATAGCCCGGTATCTTTCCGTTTGAGTCCTGATTGTTCTCATTGCCGCGCGCATATTGGCTGGACGTTGCGACAATGTTGCCGCCGACGGACCACGCGGGCGTGACTTCGTAGCCCAAGCGCAGTTTGAGTGTGTGGCGCGGAATGCCGGGTATCGCATCTCCCTTGCTAACCTGAATATTTCCATTGGCATCTGCGCCGCTGTTCGCACTCGAGCTTTCGGTAAAGGGGCTCTGGAAGGTCGCATCGATATAACTATAATTCGCGGCGAAGCTGAATCTATTCGCCTTCCTGTTCATCCCGAGCTCGATGCCCTGACGAAGGGTCTTGCCAACGTTCTGGAAATAACCGCTGCCCGAGGCCTTGCTTGCGATAAATTCAATATCGTCGCTGTTCTCGGTACGGAACAAACCGGCATTCCAGTTGGTATTTGCACCCAGACGACCACGCACACCGCCCTCCCATGTGCGTGAAACTACTTTCTGCAGATTCGGGTCGCCGCCGAAGGCGTTAGGCAAGGCGCAAGGGTGATTGGGATCGGCGCAGGACAGTTCAGTCGGACTGGGCGCGCGCATTCCCTCGTTGTAACCTGCATACAGGCCAAAAGACTTGGTGGGATTGAAATTGACGCCTGCCGCCGGGTTAAACCTGCTAAAGCGGTGATTGCCGTTCAGGTCTCCCGGCGCCAGTGAATCGTCTGTGATATCGAGGCTTGTTCCGGACAAGTTCACCACGGCGATATCGTACCGGCCGGACAGTGTGACATGCAGCTTGTCCGTCAATGAAACGGTGTCGGTTCCATACAAACCATAGTAGCCGTTATCGGCCTTGAGTCTCACCGTCTGTGAGGTGTTGATCGGCTGAGTACTGACGCTCTGATCACCTATGAGATTGGCGATCTGTGTGTCGCTGCGGAAATTGCTACGGCCAAAGTCCGCGCTGAATCCGCCAGTGAACTGATTATTGCGACCGGCAAGATGATCGAACAGGGTCATCTGCACGGCAGCGCCATAACCATCCGTGTCGGTCGTACTCAGCACATTATCGGCATAGGGATCGCATGGGGATGGCGCAATGCGGCCTGCACAAACGACACTGGCCGAAGACGATACGACGCCGTCGCCGGGATAGCTGTTGTTTAGATTGCTATTGAAGCCGTCGGCGCGGTTGTTGCGAAAATATGCGTTTCCCGCGATGAGTCTGTCGTCGGAGACAAAGCGGCTGCCCTTCAGGGTAATCATCGCCAACTGGTTTTGAATGCTGTCGGGAATGGTGTAGGCCTGCCGGGGATTACCCAGCATTTCGAGGGGGAGCCCCTGGACACCGTTCATTTTGTTATCGGCAAGCAACACGGAAAGATCGAGCTTGCTTATTCCGTCGTGCCAGCCCGCCTTGGTAAACAACTGCCTGACATCGCTGGACGACGCAATCCGCCAGCCGTCTTCACGAGAAATGTTTCCGGCAACGAAATAGTCAAACTGGTCCTTCTTCCCGCCGGCCTCGAACGCGAATGCCCGACGCCCCCAGGAGCCCCCCGTTAGCGTCGCCGAAACCCCGGGATTCCTGTCACCGCTCTTGGTATCGACAGACAGCGCACCACCCAAGGTATTGAGACCGAATACAGGATTTGAACCGGGAATCAGGTCGATATTGGCGATGGCGTTGGCAGGAATCAGATCCCAGTTGACGATGTCGCCAAAAGGCTCGTTGATGCGAACGCCATCCAGGAACACCGACAGCCCTTGAGGCGTTCCAAGTAAAGGCGATGCCGTGAAGCCACGATAGCTCACATCGGACTGATATGGATTGCCCACCGTATCGTTCACGGTCACGGAGCCAAGGTTGCTGTCCAGATAACCGGCGAGGTTAAGGGGTTTCTGTTCCTCAATCGATTTTCCCGAAGCCGCCTGGACATTTGCGGGCACTTCGTCCATCGGTACGCCAACGCCGGGGATAGGCGTTGTCCCGACAACTTCAACAGTCCCCAATACCTCGGCTTTTTCCCCGGCAAAAGAGGCTTGCGCTAAGCCAAAAGCTGCGACAAGCACTACGACAAGCGCATTCTGTCGATGCAAAGCCCTTGTTCTTTTTATTGTTTGTCTCGGCGGACAACGGCAGATCTCGCCCATCGGTCGGCTCCCGAGCAATTGCGTTCGTTCGTGCGGACGGGTTCTGTTCGTCTTCCCTTCCCGGCATGCAGAAGCTTCGGCCCACAGCAAACCATAGCCGGCTGCGATATTCAGCTGTCGGCTGCGTGATCGAGGCGTACCGACCGCCTTGACTCGCCCCCAGGGTGCGCGCAGCGCGGGGGGGCGGTCTCAGTTCAGCGCATCGCAAGTACCAAGCTTGGGGTACCGGACTTTCACTCCCGTTAGCGGATGCAGGTGGATGCGCTTGAGCTGCGCGTCCTCCTGCTGCGGGAACGGCTTGTCGCCGGCAGGATAGCAATTCGCCGCCAGCAAGAACGCCAGCACGTTCGCATACTGCTCGGGCGATAGCGCTCCCGGGCTGTGCAAGGGCATGGTGTTCACTGCCAGGTAGCGGATGATGTAAAGCGTCCAGTCATTGCGTTGCGCGGCCTGCAGGAAGCCGGTGCCGGCAAGGGCGGGTCCCAACGAGCCCTGCAGTTTCTCGCCGTGGCACTTCAAGCAGTGCTGCCGATATACCTTTTTGCCTTCCTTTGCCTGTGCAGCGGTGTACAGCGCCGGAGTTTGTCCGCTGCTTTGCTGCTGCGGAGGCACTGCCGGGTGGCGCGCGGGCGGATCACCTTTGGGCGGAGGATCGCTTTTCGGCGGATCGGCCTGCGCTTGCGGCGTCGCGGCCGATTGCTTGCGGCAGAGCTCGGCCACCAAAGGAGCGGCCGCCGTACGCACGATCAGCCGATCGCCCTGCAAGGTGATGTTGCGGCTGCCGAGGTCCTCCGGCAAGCCGGCAGTCCCGGCTGCCGAGGGCACCGTGACGAAGGCCAGGTAACCGTCCTTTACTCCGTAGGCGGGCGCTTCCGCGACCGGCGCACAGGCCGACACTTGGTGTGCGCCCGCAGGCACGCCGAGGGTGGTGGTGGCCAGCGCGCCCGTGAGGCCACCGAAGACGCCGGTCTGCGTCGGCTGCCCGACGACCGCCTGCAGATTGAGCAGGGCGGCGGTGACGTCGATCTGGTAGTCGTCCAGTTCACGGGCCTCCAACGCGTCGCGCAGGCGGGCCACGGCCGCCCCCAGGTTGACCTGTACGCCGTGCAGCGTGTTCACCCAAGGCGGGCTGTCGCGCCGGTCGAGGATGGTGTTCACATGGCCCATCGCCCCGGCCGCGTCGCCCGGATTGCCGCTCGCCTTTTCGAGCATCCGGTCGCCCTCACCAACGATGGCGTTGATCGCGCGCTTGGCGGCGCGCCGGTAAGGCGCCGGGCTGTTGACGATACTGTCTTCAGCCTGAACGATCTCGGCGATCGCCGCCCGGGTATCGGCGAGCGCCGCGAGGGTTTCGCTATGCGGTTCCGCAGCGGCGGCCTTGGCCCCGGACGCGAACAACGCACAAGCAAGTAATAGCCCCGCCCCCAATGCAGCCGGCCCGCTGACGCGGGCCGGCTGCACATGGGCGGCGGGTGCTCCGCCCATGCGTTCGCTCACTTAGCGAGCGCAAAGGCCGAGATCATCTCGCCTTCATCCTTCTTCGGCAGTTCCTTCACGCCGGCCATGCCGATACTGGGCTTGCCCGAGGCGATGATTACCATCTCGTTGCCATCGACCTCGACAGCGCTCGGCGGGGCGACAATTGGCGAGCCGGTGCGGTAGTGCCAGAGCAGCTTGCCGTTCTTGGCCTCGAACGCATCGAAGTTTCCGTTCAACTCGCCGGTGAACGCGAGCCCGCTCTTGGTTATCAGCACGCCGGCGATCGACGGCAGATTGTAGTTGTGCCGCCAGGCGAACACGCCGGTCGAAACATCGATCGCGTTCAGCTGCCCGGTGGAGGGCCCGACGAGTTCCGGGAAACCGCCGCCCAAATAGAACTGCCCGGAGATGTACACCGCCTTTTCGAAGGATTTCCACCGACCGCACTGGTTAACGCTGGGCACGATGAAGGTGTTGGTGGCAGGATCGTAACTGCCGCCGTTGAACTCGATACCGCCGTTGGTGTTCGGGCAGGCGATGTTGCCCTCGCGGCTGGGCTCCGTGTTCTGTCCGTGCTGGAAGCTGACCACCGTGTGGTGGACCAAGGCACCCGTCTTGGCGTCCAGGATCCAGAAGTTCCCCCCTTTGTCCCCGGCCGCCACGAGTGCGCGGTCCTCGCCGTTGACCTTGCCTTGGAACAGCACCGGCGGCATGGCGGGATCCCAGTCATGCGTATCGTGCGGGATGAACTGGTAGTACCACTTCAGCGTCGGCTTGTCGCCCGAGATGTCCAGGGCGACCATGGAATTGCTGTAAAGGTTGCTGCCCTTGCGCTCCGTGGCGAGGAAATCGGGCTGCGGATTGCCGAGGTCCATGTACAGCGTATCGGTCTGCGGGTCGATCGCCACACCGCTCCACACCGCGGCGCCGCCGCGCTTCCAGGAGTCGCCGCTCCAGGTGTCATGACCGGGCTCGCCCGGCCCCGGGATGGTCTTCCACTCCCAGATGCGATCGCCGTTCTTCGGGTCGAAGGCCGTGATGTAGCCGATTCCGCCCCAGTCGCCGTTCGAGGCGCCCAGCAGCAGCATGTCCTTGCCGGTCTTGGCGTTGTGATACGGAACCGGCGCCATGGAGTAGAAGGTATTGCTCGTATCATGCGCGGCGACCACGTCCCAGACCTTCTTTCCGGTGTTCGCGTCGAGCGCGATCAGGTGCCCGTCGAGCGTCGCGACATAGACGTTGCCGTCCATCAGCCCGATGCCGCGATTGGCGGCGAAAGCGAGCACATGCGGCTTGTCCATGAACTCCCATTTCAGCTTGCCGGTCTTGACGTCGAGCGCGTAGACGTGATCGTGGGCGGTGGTGACGTACGCCATCCCGTGCCAGACGATGGGCGCGGTCTCCATGCCGGCATCATCGTGAATCTTGAACTTCCAGATGCGCTTGAGGTGGCGGACGTTTGCCGGAGTGATCTGCTCCGAGGTGACGTAGCGGTTGCCCGTGTAGCTCTTCGCAGGCAGGATCCAGTCGCCGTTGTTGCTCGCCGCATTCACGTACTGCTCCGGCGTGGGACCCGAGCCTGCGGCCAGCAAGGTGACCGGCGCGACCAGGGCGGCGGCTCCGAATACGGCCGTGGCCAGGCACCGCCTGGCCATGGTCCGAGTTGTCATTGACATAGGCTTGTTCATTACACCATCCCTCCTTGGGTGAAGCCCGGCGCGCTGGAATCAGCCGCCGGGTACTGCGAACAATGTTTTGCTTATTCTTGCTTATTGGCTCTTGTTCTCATTCTCGTTTGCCGGGAAAGATGTGATTTGTAACAGTTCGGCTTTGAGACGGTCTATTGGGGATAACCCCTATGCCCGCCCGTCCCGGCCGGGCAGTACGCATCTCCCGCGTTTTGAAACTGCGTCCTAGTGTCCCAGGCGGATGATCCACAGGCGTGCCATCGCGGCCGCCCCGTCGCTGCCATGAACGGTCTTGAAGATTTGGACCGCTTTTTCGTTCTGCCCGGCCAAATGGTAAGCATAAGCGAGGTGCAGGCGCGCCTCGTTTGGATGCTTCAGCCCACCTTTGCGCAGGCCCTGCTCCATCATTCCCAATCCCTTGGCGCTGTTGCCGTGCAGCACGTAGCTGAGACCGAATTTGAGCAACGTCGCCCCATCCTTGGCCGCGGCGGCCTGCTGCCCGAGAGTCTTGTCGTCTTCCGCCAGATTTCTCGCCGCCATGTCTTTCAGGCGCCGATGGCGGTCCGCGTCCGGCCCGGTGCCGAGCAGGCCCGCTGCGTAGCCCTGGTCGATGATTTTCTTCGCTTCCGCCGGCAGGCCGGCCAGAATCGACAGCTCGGCGGACTCCACGTATTCGGCGGCCGTGCGCATGGTGCCGGTGGCGAGTTTGAGGCGCGCAAGATCCAGGGCAAGGCGCTGCGAAAAACCGGAGCGTGTCGAGACGATGTCGACCAGGGCGAGCCAGTAGGCCTTTTTCGGGTAGTACGCGGCGAGCTTTTCCAGGACCTTGGCGTAAGCCGCGTTATCACGCTGCTTCACATACACGTTTGCGAGCAACTGCAGCTGCTCCTCCGCAGGCGCCTTGCCGGCCTGCTCCTCGGACTGGATCAGACTTTGCAGTTGCTTCCCGGCGGCGGCGAAATCGTTGTCGAGGTAAAGCGCCTGAATATAGAGCGTGCGTATCGACTTGTCGGTGCCGCCGTCCTTGAAATAGCGGGCGCTGAGCGCGACCGTTTTTCCATAATTCCTGGTCAGATAATACTGTCCTGCAGCGGCAGCGAGAAACTGCAGCCTCTCGGCGCCACTGACCGCGGATGAAGCGGCGGTCGCTTCGAAGGCGCGTGCGGCCTCGCTCGCATTGCCCACCGCCATCGCCGCCTGAGCGCGAACCCGCTCGACCAGATACATTTCATAGGGCGTCTTGTTCGGCACCGCCTCGGCTTCCCGAATCCGGGCGAGCGCTTCCCTGCCCCGCTTGCGTTTGAGCAGCTTGATCGCCGCCTCGAGAGGCTTGCCGACTGCGGGACGCACCGTACTGCCGGCGCGCTCTTGGGCGAGGGCGGATCCGATCGGCGCCAGGGCAAATCCGATGCTGCCGGCGCCAATGGCAAGGGCCGCAAGCACTGCACCGAACAGGCGGCGCGGCCTGCGGGTCGCGGTCAATATTGCCGGATATGAATGCATGAATTCCCTATCGCCGGCCCGACATCAATTGATGAACCGCTCGTTGCCGATGATCCCGATTTTGGTCAGACCGAGCCGCTGCGCCGACGCTAAGACTTCGACCACGCTCGCATACTTGACCAGCTTGTTCGGGCGCAGATGAATTTCCGGCTGTACCTGTTCGGCCGCGGCGCCCCGCAACCGCGCCTCCAGCGCGGCCCGGTCCGGAAGCGTCACGCCGTTCCATATCATGGTGCCGTCGAAATCCAGTTCTATGGTCACGACTTCCGGCGGCACGAGTTGCGCCGGCGGCTTGCCCACCGGCAGGTTCAGCTTCACCGCGTGGGTCTGCATCGGAATCGTGATAATCAACATGATCAGCAACACCAGCATCACGTCGATCAGCGGCGTGGTGTTGATGTCCACCATCACGTCGGGATCGTCCGAGCCGCCGCTTTTGCCGATATTCATTGCCATGAAGCGCCTCCTATCGCGCCGCGCCGCCGACAGGCGGTTCGGTGATAAAGCCGATCTTGAGTATGCCCGCGCGCTGGCAATCGAACACCACGCGGCCGACGAATTCGTAGCGGGCATTCCTGTCGCCGCGAATATGCACCTCCGGCTGGGGCTTTTTCGCCGCAAGCTGCTTGAGCCTGGCCAGCAGTTTCTTGTCGTCGATGAACTGGTTGTTCCAGAACACGTCGCCGTCCTTGTTGACGGCAATATTGATGTTCTCGGGCTTGGTCTGCGTCGGGACGTTCCTCTCCTTCGGCAGCTCCACCGGGATCGTCCGAATCGCCACCCGAATCGTGATCAGGAAAATGATGAGCAGCACCAGCATCACGTCCACCAGGGGTGTGGTGTTGATGGTCGAGACGACTTCGTCCTCGGCCTCCAGCGGGGCAATGCCCAGTCCCACGGTCAAACCGCCTTGGGCCGCGCGAGTACGCCGCCGCCGCCGAGCAAAGTCATGTGCACGCCGCCACCGAAGTGCCGTACCAGTTCCATCGCCACTCTGTTGCGCCGGACGAGCCAGTTGTAACCCAGCACCGCGGGAACCGCGACCGCGAGGCCAAAGGCCGTCATGATCAGCGCTTCGCCTACCGGTCCGGCCACTTTGTCGATCGACGCCTGCCCGGCGATGCCGATCGCGGTGAGCGCGTGATAAATGGCCCAGACAGTGCCGAACAGGCCGACGAATGGCGCCGTGGAGCCGACGGTTGCCAGAAACGCGAGCCCGTTCTGCAGCCGGTTGTTGACCGTGTCGATCGCCCGCTGAATGGACATGCCGACCCAGCCGTTCAGGTCGACACTTTCGATGAGCGCGCCGACATGGTGCGCGGCCGCGTGCACGCCCTCCTCGGCGACGAAACGGAAAGCGCTGTCTTCGTTCAGGGCCGCGATGCCGTCTTCGACCGAGTTCGCTTTCCAGAATTTGTCATCGGACTCCCGCGCCTGCTTCATCAGCTTCGCCTGCTCGATCAGTTTGAGGATGCCGATGTACCATGATCCGATCGACATGATGAGCAGCACGATCAGGGTGCCCCTGGCGACGAAATCGCCCTGCTGCCAAAGCGAGTCGAGGCCGTAGGGATTCCTGATCACCTCGGTCGTAGGGATGGCTGCAGGCGCTTGCGGCACCGGTTCGAGCGCCGCCGCAGCCGTCGATGCGGGAGGCTGCGCGCGCGCCGGGGGCGCCACCAGGATCACCGCCGTGGCCGCCGCAGCCAGCATCACTGCAAAGAACAGATTGTGCGTACGCGTCTTGATGCGTTTCATGTCGAGGTCCTAGAGAAGTATGTTTGAGGCGGTACGGCCCGTCGGCGCCAAGACGCCGGCGGCATTAGTCATCCAGTTTCCATTGGTACTCGAGTTTCGCCCAGGCGCGCACAGGCTTGCCGTCGACCATCGCGGGCTTGAATTTGCACAGGCTCAGTGCCCGGCGCGCGGCTTCGTCCAGCCGCCTATACCCGCTCGAACGCGCAACCTTGCTCTTGATAACGGCGCCATTCACATCGATCAGAAAGGCCACCAGCACGATGCCCGTTTCCTGCGCTTGCAGCGACGCGGGCGGATATTCCGGCTTTTCGCAAGCCTTGGCGTCCACGACCGGCGGGGTGCGCACGGGCACGTGCCGGACAGTAGGGGCGATGCGCCGCTCGGGGACCACGACCGGTTCAGTCGGCTTGGTCCGCGTAACCGCTGTGATGGTCGGGGCGGGCTGCGGCGCCTGCACCGGCATCGGCACCGGTACCAGTACCGGTACCGGCATCTGCACCTTCACCTGCACCTCGGGCAGCGGGATGGTGGGCAGCGGCGGCGCCGCCAGCTTCGGTGGCGGAGGGGGCGGCGGCTTGTCCGAAAGCGGCGACCTCGTCTCCTCTATGATCTTGGTCTCCAGCGGCTGCGTCATCACCACTTGCACGATCTTGCGGGCGAGGCCGTTGACCAGCGCGTAGATCAGTATCACATGCAATGTGACGACTATGGCTAAGCCTGTCAGCCGCCTGTTCGCATTTCCGCGGGGTTGTGCGTAACTCAAGCGTAGATCCTCATGCCGCCCGTTGCCTGTCTTGGTGCATTGCCTGTCCCCGGGTCTGCTGTCCTGCCCTGCGGCCCAGGCCTTTCCACTTTACAACGTCATCGGAAAGCAGACCAGCGACCAAAGGAGGCGCGATTGTACTTGAACGGATGAACTCGTACTCTGAAGCAGCACTTCCCCCGCGCATTCGAGCGCACCCGGATCTGCACCGCCTAGCGTCGATGCTTTCCGCGATTCAACTCGAAGCCGGCGACTACAGCCGGACACCAGAAGAAATGTGAGGGCTCAAATACAGTCGCCTGCCGAAACGCAATAGGCCGGTAAAATGGCGGCAGACTGTTCTATTGGCGGTATCGTTGACGGTATTATGGTTTATCTGGTATTGGACACGACAATGAAACAATTGCTTGGATTCCGCCTCGACATCAACACAATCGCCCGATTATGTCGAGCGCCCGCGGCATTGCGGCGCCCAGCATGATCCACCGTGACCGCCGCGTATTCCAGCAGCCAGCATGAAGGCTTGCGCCATGCCCGGGCAGGCCAGCCAGTCGCATACGAGCGCATGACGGCATGAAACATTTGCGCCATTTTCTGATCGCAATCGTCGCGCTGGTGCTGATGGCCGCGCTCGCGTATCTCTACGAAAAGACCCAGGCGGTCGATCTGGGCGAGCGCAACGCTATTGCGGCGAAGCTGGACAGCTTGCGCGAAATCGACAGCCGCTGGGACATCGACGTATTGCGCCAGCGCACCGAGCTTGAACCGAACGGGGCGGCGGCGCCCAACCGTACTGCGGCGGCAATGCAAGCGCTCGCCAGCCTGACTGCCGCGGTACCGCGCGCAGACAGCGCAGCCTTGAGGGGCGGCATGGGCGCGCTCGCCAAGGCCGTTTATAAGAAGGCGGATCTGGTGGAAAAATACATGGCCGAGAGCACGCGCGCCAAGACTGCCTTGCTCGCGGTGCTCTCCGGCGCGGCCGCGCTGGGCAGCCCGGCAGGCGCGCCGCTCAGCGGCGATGCGCGGCAACGCGAACTCGAGCAGGCGGTCGATCAACTGGTCGCCGCGGTAGAGCAGTATTACTGGCTGGGCAAGGCTGCGCCTCCGATGAGTCTGGAAATGGCGGCAGCCAGGGTGCAAGAGCTGGCTGCAGGCGTCAGCGACAGCGCGCGCGATCAGGCTGTCGCGATGCAAAGCGCAATCCGGGTGCTGCTTCAGCACAAGCCGGCGGAAGAGGAGCTGTTCGACCGGCTCTCGTCCCTGTCCTCAGGCCCGCGCCTGGAACAGATGCGCTTCGCGCTCAATCGCGAACTCGAAGCCACGCTGCAGACGAAGGAGCGCTTTCGCGTATACCTGCTGGCCTACGCCGCGGCGCTGCTGATCGGCATCGGCTATCTTGGTGTACGGCTCAAAGCGGCGAACGAGGGTCTGGAACAGCGCGTGGCCGAGCGCACGCGCGAACTGTCCGAGGCACTGCGCCACCTGAAGGAATCCGAGGCGCAGCTGATCCAGTCGGAAAAGATGTCCTCCCTCGGGCAGATGGTCGCCGGCGTTGCGCACGAGATCAATACGCCGCTCGCCTATGTGAAGAACAGCCTGGGCACGGTCAGCGAGCGTCTGCCGCAGATCACGGCCGCGATCGAGCATTGCGAGAAACTGCTGGCGCTGCTCGGCGCGGGCAATGCCGATGCCGCAGCACTGAACCGGCAGTTCGCGCAGACCTCGGCGCTGCTCGGCCGGATCAGGCAGCAGCACCTGCTGGCCGAACTCGGCGGACTGGTCAAGGACGGGCTTTACGGCACCGGCGAGATGGCGGAGATCGTCGGCAATCTGAAGGATTTCAGCCGCCTCGACCGCAGCAAGGTGACCAGCTTCAACGTGAACGACGGCCTGGCGAGCTCCCTCGGGCTGGCGCGCCACATGCTCAAGTCGGTGAAGGTCACCAGGCAATTCGGCGAGATACCGGCGATCACCTGCGCGCCGTCGCAGATCAACCAGGTGTTCCTGAACCTGATCACCAACGCGGCGCAGGCGCTCCCCGCCGCGAACGGAGAAATCACGCTCGCCACGCGCGCCCAGGCGGAGGGTGTCGTGGTCGAGGTCGCCGACAACGGCAAGGGCATCCCGCCCGACGTCCTGCCCAAAATATTCGACCCTTTCTTCACCACCAAGGAAGCCGGCAAAGGCACCGGACTCGGGCTGTCGATATCCTACAAGATCGTGGAACAGCACGGGGGACGTATCAAGGTCGACTCACAGGTGGGCAAAGGCACGCGGTTCACCGTGTGGCTGCCGCTCAAGCCGCCCGCCGAAGCCGTGCTCGCCGCGTAGACGACAACGGCATGCCATGACGCAACCGGAAAAGATCGGCAAATACGAAATCCAGGGCATCCTCGGCCGGGGCGGCATGGGCGCGGTCTACCAGGGCTTCGACCCGGCAATCTCGCGCGCGGTTGCGATCAAGACCATCGTCAAATCCTCTCTCGGCGCGGATGAGCTGCAGCACCTGCTCGCCCGCTTTCGCCACGAAGCACAGGTGGTCGGCCGGCTCGCCCATCCGGGCATCGTGCAGATCTACGATTACGGCGAGGACGAAGAACTCGCCTATATCGTGATGGAGCTGGTCAACGGCAAGTCGCTGCATGAGCACCTGCTGCAGCACGCGAGCTACGACTTGCGCGAGGTCGGCGAAATCATCCGCCAGCTGCTCGACGGCCTCGGCCATGCGCACGCGGCCGGTGTCGTGCACCGCGACGTCAAGCCGTCGAACATCATGATCAACAGGGACGGCGGCATCAAGATCAGCGACTTCGGCATCGCGCACACCGAAGCCTCCGAGCTGACGCAGCATGGCGACGTGCTCGGCACGCCCCACTACATGGCGCCGGAGCAGTTTCTCGGCCTGCACATCGGCGTGCCTGCCGACCTGTATGCAGTGGGCGTGATCGCCTACGACCTGCTCACCGGGTCCAAGCCGTTCGTGGGCTCCACGGCGACCGTGATGCAGCAGGTGCTGAACCAGCGCCCCGCCGATCCGTCCAGCCTGAACCCCAGCCTGTCCCCGCTGATAGACCAGGTGCTGCAGCGGGCGCTCGCGAAAAAGCCCGAAGAGCGTTTTCAGAGCGCGCGCGAGTTTTCCGAAGCGTTCCGGCAGGCGATCGATGCGAGCCTTGGACAGGGAACCCCCGCCGCAGAGCCTGAACTCAGCCTGCTCAATGCCGCGCGCCTGATCAGAGCCGACGCCGCGGCGCAGACGCCGGGCGATGGCGCAGCCGCGCCCGCAATCGCCGCCGCAGGCGCGATCAGTCTCGACCAGAGCGTGAGAAAGGCGCGGCTGCTGGTCGTGGACGACGAGGAGCGCATCCTGTCCGCGCTGAAATCGATTTTCCGCCAGCGCTACCACGTTTTTGCCACGACCGACGGCAACAAGGCGCTGGAGTTCATGAAGAAATACCAGATGCACGTGCTTATCAGCGACCAGCGCATGCCGATCATGCCCGGCGTCGAGCTGCTGCGTCAGGCGCGTGAAATTTCGCCTTCCTGCGTGCGCATTCTGCTCACCGGCTACTCTGACCTCGCGGCTATCGTCGGCTCGATTAACGACGGCGAGGTCTACCGCTTCATCAGCAAACCGTGGAACAACCAGGACCTGCAACAGACCGTCGCCGAGGCGGTGACCATCGCGATCGAGCTCGCGGACGCCAAGGCGCTGCCGGTGGCGCTGCCGCAAAAAATGCAGGCAGGCGTGCTGGTGATCGACAACGACCACGAAGTCTTTCGTTTCGCCAAGGAACTGATAGGCGGCCGCTGCCCAGTCTGCTATGCGGGCGATCTCGACAGCGCCCTCGGCGCGATGCAAGCGCAGGAAATCGCGGTGGTCGTCGCCGATGTCGAGGCCGGCCACCAGGACACCACGGGGATGCTGAAGCTGCTGAAGCTCGTGAATCCGCAGATCCTGACCATCGTTCTCACCAAGGCTTCCGATGCAGAGCTGGTGATCCATCTCATCAACGAGGCGCAAATCTTCCGCTTCCTCAACAAGCCGGTGAACGTCAAGCTCCTCAAGCAGCACGTGGAAGACGCGCTTGTGCGCTATCTCGCTTTCCAGAAAACGCCGCAGTTGCTGCGGCAGCACCGCGTGCAGGAAGCGCGCGGCCTGGGCGATTCCGCGATCGGCAAAAAAATACTGGCCAGCGTGAAGGCGCTACGCGGACGCTGGTTCGGCGCAGGCAGGAAAATGTGAGCCGGGTCACAATTCCTAATTGTGTCATTCCGAGGCCGGAGGCCGAGGAATCTGCTTTTGGATTTCGTTAATAAGCAGATTCCTCGCTTCGCTCGGAATGACAACTCATAGAAATTCTCTGTGCTAAACCTTGCGCTTGCTCCGCGCCGGCTTACTCGGCAGCTTTTCGGGCTTGTGTGGCCCCCAGACGCGGCTGTAATAGGTGTCTGCCAATTGCAGCGCGCCCACCGGATTGTGCGCAAGTACCCGGTCCTTGACCACCAGGTTGGTGATCAGCGCCTGGGAGTGGCGGATGAACAAGCTGTCATGCCCCACGCACAGGCCCATGATGACGTTGAGCTCGCAGCCGGCGCGGTTGAGCAGCTCGGCTTGCGAGATCGGGTTGCACATCGCCTCGAAATTTCCCGGGCGGATCTTCTCCCCCTCCGCTATGCCGATGTTCTCCTTCGGTACGCCGCCGTTCTTGCACGCGACCGACGTGACCTCCAGCCCATGGCTCTCGAGTATCGCGCTGAACACTCGCGCGAGGTCGACGAAGCTGATGCACATGGCGACGCCCACCTTGGTAAAGCCCATCTTTTTCGCGAACTGGCAGATTTCCTCCACCCGCGACCACTTGCAGTAGCCTTCGCTCTCGACCACGGCCGAGGTGTGCGCGACGCGCAGCGTGAACGGATCATTGTAAGGTTCCCAGGCCGAGGCGATTCCGTCCGGATCCACCTTGGACGGACAGTATGCGGGGCCACGCTCCTCCCCTTCTCCCTGGCGGCAGGCGCGCACCGTGCTCGGGCAGTAGGCGCAACCCGGAGTTTCGTATCCGTGGATGTCTTCGCTCATCTTGAACTCTCTGAGTGCATATTGGCCTGCAGCATAACGGGCCGCGTGCGCAAGCATTTTGCGTTAGCGCAATACACCAAGCAATTTACGCCGCTTCGGACCGGACTTCAACGCACGCTGCGCTGCGCAAAGGTATAAAATCCCGGCGTACTTACCCGAGCGCTGGCTCCTTCGCATCGAAACAAATGAACAAATTGCCGACGTCCATCGACGACACCGCGGCACTGCTCGCGCACGCCGACTACGTGGCCGAACGCAGTCTCGCCACCGCGCTGTTCCTCGCGCTGAAAATGGAGCGGCCCCTGTTTCTCGAGGGCGAGGCCGGCGTCGGCAAGACCGAGATCGCGAAAGTGCTCGCGGGCACCCTCGGGCGCAAACTGGTGCGGCTGCAGTGCTACGAGGGACTGGATATTTCCTCGGCGGTATACGAATGGAATTACCCGCGGCAGATGATAGAAATCCGCCTGGCGGAAGCGGCCGGCAAGGCAGACCGCAAGAAACTCGGTCACGACATATTTTCCGCAGAGTTCCTGATCAAACGGCCCTTGCTGCAGGCGCTCGAGGCGAGCGCGGACGGCGCGGCGCCGGTGCTGCTGATCGACGAGCTCGATCGCACCGACGAGCCGTTCGAGGCCTATCTGCTGGAAGTGCTGTCCGACTACCAGGTGAGCATTCCCGAGCTGGGCACGATCAAGGCGGACAAGCCGCCGATCGTGATCATCACCTCCAACCGGACGCGTGAGATCCACGATGCGGTCAAGCGCCGCTGCCTGTATCACTGGGTGGATTATCCGGACGCCGCGCGTGAGCTCGACATCCTGCGCAGGAAAGCTCCCGGCGCGGCGGAGCGCCTGTCGCAGGAGATCGTCGCCTTCGTGCAGCGGCTGCGCAGGATGGATCTGTTCAAGCTCCCCGGCGTCGCCGAAACCATCGACTGGAGCAAGGCGCTGGTGGCGCTGGACAAGCTCAGCCTCGATCCGGACACGGTCAACGACACGCTAGGCGCCCTGCTCAAGTACCAGGACGACATCGGCCGTGTGCGCGGCAGCGAAGCCGAGCGGCTGCTGTCCGAGGTCAAGGCGGAAATTGCGAGCGCCTGAGGCGGTGCGGCGCACAGAATCATGAAATCTCCCGCATTCATCAAGCGTATGTTCGCGCCGGCCGCCTTGAGCGAGAGCAAGGCCGACCGGCACACGCGCAAAACCGTCGCCCTGTGCCACGCCCTGCTGTCGGAGCGCGGCGAAGCCTCCGGCGCCGCGCTCGCGCGCGAGGCGCTGGAATCCTATCGCCTGCTCTCCGGCCCGGCGCTGCGGGCGTTTTTCGATGTGCTCGCGCAAGAATTTTCTCCCGACCCTGAAGCGGTTGCGGCAGCCGCCGAAGCGTACAGGCAGGATGCCTCGCAGTCCAAGCTGATCCGGCTGCAGAACGTGGTCGAGTCGCCGCGGCAAGAACTGTTCCGCCGTTTCAACCTGGCCGCCGGCGGGACTGCGGCCCTGGTCGAGATGCGCCGGCGCGTGCTGCGCGAGCTGCGCGCGCAGCCGCACTGGGCCGGCATCGACGCCGATCTGGTCCACCTGCTCGGATCCTGGTTCAACCGCGGCTTTCTCTCGCTGCAGCGCATCGACTGGCGCACTCCGGCGCTGGTGCTGGAAAAACTCATGCAATACGAGGCAGTGCACGAAATCCAGGGCTGGCGCGACCTGCGCCGCCGCCTGGAATCCGACCGCCGCTGCTACGCTTTTTTCCATCCCGCCCTGCCCGACGAACCCATCATTTTTATCGAGATTGCACTGACAAAGGGCATGAGCGCGCAGGTGCAGCCCCTCATCGACCCCGACTCGCCGGTGGTCGATCCGGCCGACGCGGACACCGCCATTTTCTACTCCATCACCAACTGCCAGGAAGGCCTGCGCGGCATCTCCTTCGGCAATTTCCTGATCAAACAGGTGGCGCAGGACCTGGGCGGAGAATTTCCGCGCCTGAAAACATTTGCCACGCTGTCGCCGATACCGGGATTCCGCAGGTGGCTCGCCGAAACCGCCTCGGCACACCCCGAATTGGCCCAACTGGTCGAACTGAGCAGCGCACTGGCGACAATAGACTGGGTCCAGCGCGCCGGGCCCGGGACGCGCACGCGGACCGAATTGATGCGGCTGTGCGCGTATTACCTGCAGCACGCCAAGCACGACACGGAACCGGCCGATGCGGTGGCGCGTTTTCACCTGGGCAATGGCGCGCGCATGGAGCGCCTCAACTGGCTCGCCGACCTGTCCGTGTCGGGCATGGCGCGCTCAGCCGGCATGATGGTCAATTACGTCTACCGCCTGAAGGATGTCGAGCGCAACCACGAAGCCTATGCGAAGGAGCATGTTGTCGTGGCTTCGCCGGGACTGTCGCTGCTTGCGCGCGAGAGCCTGCTGGCCCGCGCCGCGGCCGGACGCCGGTGAAGTGACGGGCGCCGCGCGTGCCGTGGCGGCGCGCGCCAAACGCTAATCGAGTCTCGGCGTGATTCCCTTGATGTCGTCGAAGGAAACGACGCCGAGCAGGCGTTCCTGGTTGTCGGTGACCGGGATGGCGCGAAGGCCGTAGCGCCCGATCATGTCCACCGCGTCGTGCAGCGTGTCATCGGGGTTCAGCGTGATCACGTTGTCGGTCATGAATTCCCCGATCGCCTGTTCGGGCTCGGCCACAATCAACTGGCGCAGGTCGACAACGCCGTGCAGCGTATCCTTCTCGTCGGTGACATAGACGTACATGGCGACGTCCATTTTGCGCGCGATTTCGCGGTAGTTTTCCAGCGCATCCCTGGCCCGGGTCGCTTCGGGCATCTTGACGTACTGCTGCGTCGCGAACAGCAGGACATTCTCGTCGTGGGCCTCGATGATCTGCTGCACCATCGGCGCGCTGTCCTTGTCGATCAGCTTGAGGATTTCGTCGGCCTCCGCGGTCGGCAGGATCGCCAGGATATCGGCGGCCTGCGCGGGGCTCATCTCGTCGATGAGCTTTGCTGCGGCCTCCCTTTTCATCGCGCTGATGAGTTCGCGCTGCACACGCGGCTCGATTTCTTCCAGGGTGTCGGACGCATGCTCGGGTTCGAGTTCGCTGAAAAT
>DATKUQ010000425.1:0-2428 GCA_035530495.1 Burkholderiales bacterium | reverse complement strand
CCCCTCACGCAGCGGGCCCGGGTTGTAGCGCAGGCAAATCACCTCCGGCAAGCCGACGTGCTGCTCCAAATAGGGAATGTGAGTGATGTCATCGAGGTTGATGATCGCATTCAGGTCTTTGGCCTGGCGGTATTCTTTCGCCTGGGTCTCGTTCGACGTGAACATGATGTTCTCGCCGGTGATTCCGACCCGCTCGCACAGCACCAGTTCTGCCAGACTCGAGCAGTCGCCGCCCAGATTCTCTTGCCTCAGGATCTTCAGCAGGTGTGGATTCGGTGTCGCTTTGACTGCAAAATACTCTTTGAACGCGGCCCATGCGAATGCCTGGTTCAGCCTGCGGGCGCTGGCGCGGATCGCAGACTCGTCGTAAATGTAGAACGGCGTCGGGTATTTGCGAACGATCTCGCGGATGGTCCGCTCATCGAAGGGAAGTCGCTTGTCGGTCATGATGGCTCGTCTGTTCAGGACACTTTTCTGTGCAAAACCAGCTGCGGGGGCGCTGAGTGTACATCGCTACGACTAAGGGTGGCAATCCGCCATCGTGTAGAATGGCGCCGACATGAGATTAGGCGATCTTTGGGCAAAACAACGCGGCGGCACGCTGCAGCCGGACTCGCCCGAAACGCACGATCTGTTCATCTTCGGTGTTACGGACGATTCCAGAGACGTTCGCTACGGCTACCTGTTCTGCGCCCTGCCGGGCGCCACGGAGAATGGTCTGGCGTTCTGCGCCCAGGCCGCCGCAAGAGGCGCACAGGCCATAGCCGTGCCACAGGACACGCGCGACGAAGCTCTGGGCCTCAGCACGTTCGAGCGCGAGAAAATCGTCGTCCTGCGAGTCCCGGACGTTCGAGGATTCTATGCGCGTGTCGCGGCGCATTTTCATTCCGGCCGCCCGGCCACGATTGCATCCGTCACCGGCACCAACGGCAAGACCTCGACGGTGTGCTTCCTGCGCGACCTGTGGGGCGAGGACGGCCACAATGCGGTAAGCCTGGGAACGCTCGGCCTTCAGGCCCGCGGCAAGAGGCACTCCAACCTTGAAGCGGGACTGACCACGTACGACGCTAAAACGCTGCACATCATGCTTGGCGAACTGGAGCGTGCGCATGGCATCACTCACCTCGCCATGGAGGCGTCGAGCCACGCGCTCGATCAAGAACGCCTGGCCGGAGTCAATTTTGACGCGGCCGGCTTTACCAATCTCACCCAGGACCATCTCGATTACCACCTGTCGATGGAGGACTACTTCCAGGCCAAGATCAGGCTGCTTACCGAGCGGCTCAAGACGGACGGCGTGGCCGTCATCAATACCCGCGATCCGTCGGGGATGCGGATCGCATCGGCAATGCGGTCAAGAAAGGCCAGCGTCATCTCGTATGGCGAAGCAGGCAGCGGCGCTGACCTTGTGGTGCTCGAGCGCATCCCTCATGCGCGGGGGCAAGCGCTGAAACTATCGGTTTTCGGAGCCTCATATGAAGTGGACGCGCCGGTGGCGGGCGCCTTTCAAGCGGAGAACATCCTATGCGCGCTCGGTTTGGCCGTAGGCACGGGCGTGCCGGTCGAGCGCGCGATTGCCGGCATCGCTCGACTGTCGCCCGTGCCTGGGCGTCTCGAACTTGCCGCCGTTCTTTCCAATGGCGCAGCGGTCTACGTGGACTATGCGCATACTCCTGATGCCCTGCAGAACGTGCTCGACAGCGTGCGCCCGCACGTCGGCGCGAGAGCCAAGCTCCACGTGCTCTTCGGATGCGGGGGCGACCGCGACCCGGGCAAGCGCCCGATCATGGGCCGCATAGCCGAACAACGCAGTGACTGCGTTTGGGTGACGGATGACAATCCACGCACCGAAGACCCGGACGCCATCCGAAAACAAGTACTCTCGGGCGCCGCGGGCGCAAGGAACGCAGGCCCGCGCCGTGAAGCATTGCAGCACGCGCTTTGCGCATTGCGGCCGGGCGATGTCCTGGTCGTCGCCGGCAAGGGCCACGAAGACTATCAGGTCGTACTCGAGCGGGACTCCGGCGGTTTGCCCCTGCATGATCCCCGCGGACGCCCCATGACGAAGAAGATTCCGTTTTCGGACGCCAACGTCATCCGCGAGATCATCGCGTCGATGTAGCGCAGGTCCACGAGGAAGCGAACATGCCCGCATTCTATGATGCCCGCGGCAACACCTATTTTGTAGCTTCGCCGGAGGAGATCGGCAGCTTCGCCGATCTCCCGCGGACCGCTGCCGAAGCCGCCAGGACGCGCGAGCGCTGGGCGCGATGCGCCATCGAAAGCATTTGCGGCCGCCCGGGCGTTTCCGCGGAGATCGGCGCCAAGAGATACCGCTCGGACGGTTTGTTGGTGGGACCGTTCCCGGACGAGCACGCTTTCGCATTGCTGATCGTCAACACCGACGCGACGCTTGCGGAGCGCAGCG
>DATKUQ010000424.1:0-5309 GCA_035530495.1 Burkholderiales bacterium | reverse complement strand
CGGAGTCGGGCATCCCGTCCTCGGCGTCGGCGTGGCGCCACAGCAGCAGATCCGCGGCGAATTCAACGTGGCTTCCGGTCATGCCGGCCGGAATCCCTGGTCGCGGCCAGGCGAATCGCTATTGACGGCGGACGCGCTCTTGGAGCGCGTCCGGTCAGGTTTTATGCGGGCAATTGACCTTGGTGCAATCGGCGTACAGATGCAGCGAGTGCTCGGTGATGACGAAGCCGCGCTGCTTGGCGATCTTGTTCTGGCGTTTTTCGATTTCGGCATCGTAGAACTCCTCGACCCGCCCGCACTGCATGCAGACAAGATGGTCGTGATGGCTGCCCTCGTTGAGTTCGAACACGGCGCGGCCGGATTCGAAATGATGCCGCTGCAGCAAACCGGCGTGTTCGAACTGGGTCAGCACGCGATACACCGTGGCCAGGCCGGTGTCCAGTCCGTCGGCGACCAGCAGTTTGTACACGTCTTCTGCGGACAGATGCCGGACTTCGCTCGTTTCGAACAGGCTCAGAATTTTGAGTCTGGGCCCAGTCGCTTTCAGACCGATGGTTTTGAGATCTTCAGGTTTGCTCATACGCTGATCGACGAGGGCTGCGGATGGGTTATGATATAGCGGTTTATGTCTTCTGAGAACTAAATTAATTCATGTTTTTTCGTGTGCTGGCCATATCAGCCGTGCTGTTCCTCACTTCCTGCAGCTCCGGCAGGCTGTCCGTGCTCGGCATAAAGCCTTACCGGATGGAAATCCAGCAGGGCAATTTCGTTTCGCAGGAGGCAGTGTCGAAACTGAAGCTCGGTATGAGCAAGGAACAGGTGCGTTTCGTGCTGGGCACGCCGCTGCTCACCGATATCTTCCATGCCGACCGTTGGGATTACGTGTACCGGCGGCAGAAGGCCAACTCCAACGTGCTCGAACACCGCAGGATCGCGGTTTTCTTCAAAGACGGCAAGCTCGAGCGCATCGAAGGCGACGTCAAGCCGGCGGGCAGTGAATCCGGGCTGAAGGCGGCCGAAGCGCAGCCGGCGCCGGCTCCAGCCAAGCCCGATGCGTCCAAACCGGCGTCCGCCGCAGCCAAGCCCGCCGCGGATCGGGCTGGCGCAGCGCAGGCGCCGCCAGTACAGGACGGGCCGCAGAAAAAGAGCTGGTGGCAACGGCTCAAGGATAAGTTTTGACGTGATCTCGGACTTTTGACCACAGCAGCATGAAAATTGTTATCGCGGGCAGCTCCGGGCGCATGGGCCGTGCCCTGATCGAGGCAGTCTTGGCCAGTGCCGATCTGACGCTGTCTGCGGCGCTGGAAATCTCCTCCAGCCCGCAGTTGGGCAAGGACGCGGGCGAGGCCGTGGGTGGCGCCTGCGGCGTCCCCGTCAGCGCCGACTATGTCGCCGGCATCGCCGCTTCCGACTGCCTGATCGACTTCACCCGGCCCGAGGGCAGTCTGCTGCATCTGGATGCCTGCGTGAAGGCGGGCACGAGCATGGTGATCGGCACTACCGGTTTCAGCGCCGCGGGCAGGCAGCGCATCGTGGATGCGGCGCAGCGCATCCCCATCGTATTCGCGCCGAACATGGCCATAGGCGTGAACGCCGTGTTCAAACTGGCCGAGGTCGCGGCGAAAATACTCGGCGACGCATACGACATAGAGATCATCGAGGCGCATCATCGGCACAAGGTCGACGCACCCTCTGGCACGGCGCTCAAGCTGGGCGAGGTGATCGCTGCGGCGCTGGGCCGCGACCTGAAAACCTGCGCCGTGCATGGGCGCGAGGGCGATACCGGCGAACGCGATGCGAAGAGCATCGGTTTTCATGCGATCCGTGGCGGCGACATCGTCGGCGAGCACACCGTGATGTTTGCCGGTAGCGGTGAGCGCGTCGAGATCACCGTGCGCTCGCAAAGCCGCACGACCTATGCCGCGGGTGCTCTGCGTGCAGCGCGCTTTCTCGACGGCAAACGGCCCGGCCTTTACGATATGCAGGACGTGCTCGGCCTCAGATGAGACGGTGATGCGTGATTCGTGGTACGTGGTTCGTGAGCGCCGCGAATAACGAACCACGAACCACGAGCCACGAACCACGAGCCACGAAGCCCGTTTGGCGTGAAACCGCGTTCAGGGTTATAATTCAATTGTTTGACGGGACGGAACAGCCGCTGTTTCTGTCCCGTTTCTGTATATAAATCCTGGAGTTAGCCGTGCCTTCGCCGTTCCCGCCCGCCATTCTCGCGCTCGCAGACGGAACGGTATTTAGCGGTGTCGGTGTCGGCGCTGCGGGCAGTTCGGCCGGCGAGGTGGTGTTCAACACTGCCATGACCGGCTACCAGGAAATCCTCACGGATCCCTCGTATTGCCGCCAGATCGTCACGCTGACCTACCCGCATATCGGCAATACCGGCGTCAACCGCGAAGATGAGGAATCGACCCGGGTGCATGCAGCCGGCCTGGTCATTCGCGACCTGTCCTTGCGCGTATCGAATTTCCGCAGCGAGCAAAGCCTGTCGGACTATCTCAAAGCCAACAAGATCGTCGCCATCGCCGGCATCGACACGCGCAAGCTCACGCGTATCCTGCGCACCAATGGGGCGCAATCGGGCTGCCTCCTGGCCGCCGCTCAGGGCGGAACCCTGGGCGAGGCGGACGCGGCGCGCGCTCTTGCCGCTGCGCGCGCCTTTCCCGGGCTGGCGGGCATGGATCTGGCGAAGGTAGTGTCCGCGCAGGCGCCTTACGAGTGGGACGAAGGGGCCTGGGCGCTGGGCACGGGCCACCACAAAATCGACAGTCATCGCTTTCATGTCGCCGCGTATGACTACGGCATCAAGCGCAACATTCTGCGCCTTCTGTGCGAGCGCGGCTGCAAGGTGACGGTGTTCCCGGCCCAGGCGCCGGCGAGCGTGGTGCTGGCGGGCAAACCCGATGGCGTGTTCCTGTCGAACGGCCCGGGCGATCCCGAACCCTGCGATTACGCCATCGAGGCGATAGCCGAAATCGTCGCCGCCGGCGTGCCGACTTTCGGCATCTGTCTCGGTCATCAGTTGCTCGGCCTCGCTTCGGGCGCAAAGACCGTAAAAATGAAATTCGGCCATCACGGCGCCAACCACCCGGTGAAGGACCTGGACACGGGGCAGGTGGTGATTACCAGCCAGAACCACGGCTTTGCCGTCGACCCGGCGACGCTTCCGGCCAATCTGCGCCCTACCCACGTTTCGCTGTTCGACGGCAGTCTGCAGGGCATGGCGCGCACCGACCGGCCCGCATTCTGCTTCCAGGGCCACCCCGAGGCGAGCCCTGGCCCGCACGATATCGGTTACCTGTTCGATCGTTTCGCGAAACTCATGGAAGAAGGGAAGGCTCGCTGATGCCGAAGCGCACCGACATCCGCAGCGTGCTGATCATCGGCGCCGGCCCGATCATCATCGGCCAGGCCTGCGAGTTCGACTATTCCGGCGCGCAAGCCTGCAAGGCGCTGCGCGAGGAAGGCTACAAAGTCATCCTGGTCAACTCCAATCCGGCGACCATCATGACCGACCCGGAGATGGCCGACGTCACCTATATCGAGCCGGTGCACTGGCAGATGGTCGAATCGATCATCGCCAAGGAGCGGCCGGACGCGCTGCTGCCGACCATGGGCGGGCAGACGGGGCTGAATTGCGCGCTCGACCTCGCGCGCCAAGGCGTGCTCGAAAAATACGGCGTGGAAATGATAGGCGCCTCGCGCGAGGCCATCGACAAGGCCGAGGACCGCGAGAAATTCAAGCAGGCGATGAAATCGATCGGACTGGACTGCCCGCGCTCCATGCTCGCGCACAGCATGGAAGAGGCATTGCAGGTGCAGGCGGCGATCGGCTACCCGGTGGTGATCCGGCCCTCGTTCACGCTCGGCGGTTCCGGCGGAGGCATCGCCTATAACGGCGAGGAGTTCGCCGCGATCTGCGAGCGCGGCCTGGACGCCTCGCCGACCAAGGAACTGCTGATCGAGGAATCGGTGATCGGCTGGAAAGAGTTCGAAATGGAGGTGGTGCGCGACAAGGCCGACAACTGCATCATCATCTGCTCGATCGAGAATCTGGATCCCATGGGCGTGCACACCGGCGACTCGATCACCGTGGCGCCGGCGCAGACCCTGACCGACAAGGAATACCAGATCATGCGCAATGCCTCGATCGCCGTGTTGCGCGAGATCGGGGTCGAGACCGGTGGCTCGAATGTGCAGTTCGCGATCAATCCGGCCGACGGCAAGATGGTGGTGATCGAGATGAACCCGCGCGTGTCGCGATCGAGCGCGCTCGCTTCCAAAGCGACCGGCTTTCCGATCGCCAAGGTCGCGGCCAAGCTCGCCGTGGGCTACACCCTGGACGAACTCGCGAACGAGATCACCGGCGGCGCGACGCCGGCATCGTTCGAGCCCAGCATCGATTATGTCGTCACCAAGATTCCGCGCTTCGCGTTCGAGAAATTCCCGCAGGCGAACAGCCGCCTGACCACGCAGATGAAATCGGTGGGCGAGGTGATGGCCATAGGCCGCACTTTCCAGGAGTCGTTCCAGAAGGCCTTGCGCGGCCTTGAAACCGGCGCCGATGGCCTTGACGAAAGGACTGACGATCCGGAGCTGATCGAGGACGAGCTCGGCGATCCTGGGCCGGAACGCATCTGGTACGTGGCGGACGCTTTCCGCAGCGGCCTGTCGTCCGAGAAGATCCACGCCGATACGCGCATCGATCCCTGGTTCCTGGCGCAGATCGAGGATTTGCTGCGACAGGAAAAGGAATTGAAGGGAAAGCGCATCGAGGAACTGGATGCGCCCGCGCTGCGAACCCTCAAGCGCAACGGCTTTTCCGACCGGCGCCTGGCCAAACTGCTGTCCACAAGCGAGCGCCAGGTGCGCGAGCGCCGCCATGCGCTCGGCCTGCGGCCGGTGTACAAGCGCGTGGACACCTGCGCCGCGGAATTCGCGACCAATACCGCCTACATGTACTCGACTTACGAGGAGGAGTGCGAAGCCGCCCCCACCGCGCGCAGGAAGGTGATGGTGCTCGGCGGCGGCCCCAACCGCATCGGCCAGGGCATAGAGTTCGACTATTGCTGCGTGCACGCCGCGCTCGCGCTGCGCGAAGACGGTTTCGAGACCATCATGGTCAACTGCAACCCGGAGACCGTTTCGACCGATTACGACACTTCCGACCGGCTGTATTTCGAGCCGCTGACGCTGGAGGACGTGCTCGAGATCGTGGACAAGGAAAAGCCCTGGGGCGTGGTGGTGCAGTACGGCGGGCAGACGCCGCTGAAGCTCGCGCGCGACCTGGAGGC
>DATKUQ010000423.1:0-5765 GCA_035530495.1 Burkholderiales bacterium | reverse complement strand
CGGGCTGGGCAAGACCATGCCGCTGACTTCGTTCGGAATCGTGCTCGGCGGCATGAGTCTGATCGGCATTCCGGGCACCGCGGGCTTCATCAGCAAGTGGTATCTCGTGCTGGGCGCGATAGAGCACGGCTACTGGTGGTTGGCTGCATTGATCGTGGCCAGTTCGCTCATCGCCTTGGTCTACGTCTGGCGCTTCGTCGAGATGGCTTATTTCCGGGCGCCGGAGCCGGGCGCTGCAGCACTCGGTGAAGCGCCGACGTCCATGCTGGTTCCGGCCTGGATCATGGTCGCGGGCTGCATCTATTTCGGCCTGGACACGGGATATACCGTGGACGGCGCGCACCGCGCGGCGCAAGTGCTGCTGGGACTCGTACGGTGAGTCCGGAGTCGCTGCTGCTCGCCGCGCTCATGGTTCCGGTACTGGGGGCTCTGGCCATTGCCGCCTGCGACCGCTGGCCGGACCTGCGCGAGACAGCGACGATCGCGACGGCGGCGGGTTTGTTACTGTGCGTGTTGTCCCTGCTCGGTCCGGTGCTTGCCGGGGCGCGGCCGCAGCTGACCTTGGTACAGATGCTGCCGGGCATCGCGATTGCCTTCCGCATCGAACCGCTGGGCATGCTGTTCGCGCTGGTGGCCTCGAGCTTGTGGGTGGTCAATTCGGTCTACTCGATCGGCTATATGCGCGCCAACAGCGAGGCGCATCAGACACGCTTCTATGTCTGCTTCGCGCTGGCGCTCGCCTGCACCATGGGGGTCGCGTTCAGCGCCAACCTGCTCACGCTGTACCTGTTCTACGAGGGACTGACGCTGATCACCTACCCGCTGGTGACGCATCACGGCGACGACGAGGCGCGGCGCGGCGGGCGCCTCTATTTGGGCTACCTGCTCGGAACCTCGATCCTGTTTCTGCTGCCCGCGATCGTCATTACATGGGTGGTGGCGGGCACTCTGGATTTCACCAGCGGCGGCATCCTGGGGCGGGGCTTGTCCAACGCCGCAATCGGCGGGCTGCTCGCGCTCTACATGTTCGGCATCGGCAAGGCGGCGCTGATGCCTTTCCACCGCTGGCTGCCGTCGGCAATGGTGGCGCCGACGCCGGTGTCGGCACTGCTGCATGCGGTCGCGGTGGTCAAGGCCGGCGTATTTGCGGTGGTTAAGGTGATCGTGTACGTGTTCGGCGTGGACCGGCTCGCGGGCCTTGCCAGCGTCGACTGGCTGCCGTTCGTGTCCGGGTTCACCATCATTGCTGCGTCCATTGTGGCCTTGCGCTCGGACAATCTCAAGCGCCGGCTCGCCTACTCGACGGTGAGCCAGCTCTCCTACATAGTACTCTCCGCGTCCCTGCTCACTCCGATCGCGGTGTTTGGCGCAGTGCTGCATATCGCCGCGCACGCGGTCGGAAAGATTACGCTATTCTTTGCCGCAGGCGCCATCTATACCGCGTCGCACAAGACAGAAGTGAGCCAGCTTGACGGCATCGGCCGGCGCATGCCCTGGACCATGGCGGCATTCACGGTGGGTACGCTGTCGCTTATCGGGATTCCGCCCGCCGCCGGATTCGCGAGCAAGTGGTTCATATTTTCGGGTGCGGCCGCCGCCGGCGACTATGTGGCGCTTGCGGTGCTTACTGTTAGCACGCTGCTGAATGCCGCGTATTTTCTGCCTATCGTCTACGCGGCATTTCTTCGCCCGCCCGCGGCGGGGGACGCGCCGCATGGTGAGGCGCCGCCAAGCATGGTGTTGGCAATGTTCATGACCTCGGCGCTGGTCCTGGGGTTTGTGTTTTACGCTGATCCGCTGCTGGCGCTTGCGCGCGCGGTAGCGGGCATGTCCGGCAGCTAGCGGGAGGAGACTATGGCCAAGGCAGACAAGGTGTACTGGCTCGATCGCAGCGAGAACGTGACCAAGCTGTTCCGCGGGCTGTGCGGAGTGGGATTGCTGCTGGTTATTGCCGACCTGATCGTGCATCGCCATGACGCGGTAGCGTTCGCACAGTGGTTTGGCTTTTATGCAGCCTACGGATTTTTTGCGTGCGTCGCGCTGGTGCTTACGGCCAAGGCGATGCGGCGCGTGCTCAAGCGTCCCGAGGACTACTATGATCGGTGAATGGCCCGTCGGACTGACGCTGATCGCGGGCGGCTTGCTCGCCGCGCTTGCGCGCGGGCGCGTGCGCGACGCGGTGACGATCATCGCGCCGCTGCTGGCTCTGGCCCAGCTCGCGGCGCTCGCACCAGGGGATTACGCTCAGCTTCATATCCTGGGCCGAACCCTGGTGCTGATGCACGTGGACCGCCTCAGCCTGCTGTTCGGCTACGTGTTCGCGATCGCGGCATTGCTCGGCGCGATTTATGCGTTGCAGGTGGACGATGCGGTGCAGCGCGTGTCAGCGCCGGTCTACGCCGGCTTCACGGTCGCCGCGGTCTTCGCGGGCGACATGCTTTCGCTGTTCGTCTTCTGGGAGTTGTCCGCGATCGCGTCGGTGCTGCTGATCTGGGCCAGGCGCAACGAGCGGTCCTATCGCGCCGGAATGCGCTATATCGCGGTACAACTTGTCTCGGGCATGCTGCTGCTCGCCGGCGCGCTGGTGCACGAGGCGTCCAGCGGCTCGATCGGGTTCGGATACATCGGACTCGCGGCGCCTGGCGGTGCGCTTCTGCTTGCGGCGTTCGGCATCAAGGCCTCATTCCCGTTTCTCCACAACTGGCTGCAGGACGCCTATCCGGAGGCTACCGAGGCCGGCACCGTTGTGCTTTCGTCGTTCACCACCAAGCTCGGGATCTACGCGCTGGCGCGCGCCTTTCCCGGGACCGAACTGCTGATTTGGGTCGGGGCGACGATGACTGCGTTTCCGATTTTCTACGCGGTGATCGAAAACGATCTTCGGCGTGTGCTCGCCTACAGTATGACCAACCAGCTTGGCTTCATGGTCGTCGGCATCGGTATCGGAACCAATCTGGCGCTTAACGGTGCCGTTGCGCATGCCTTTGCCGACATCATCTTCAAATCGCTGTTGTTCATGTCTATGGGCGCGGTGCTGCTGCGTACGGGCACGGTCAATGGCACTAGCCTCGGCGGGCTGTACAAATCGATGCCCTGGACTACGGGGTTCTGCATCGTAGGTGCGGCGTCGATCTCCGCTTTTCCGCTGTTCAGCGCCTTCGTTACCAAATCGATGATCATGGAAGCCGCCGTCGAGCAGGGACATGTCGGGGTCTGGCTGGTGCTGCTGTTCGCCTCAGCAGGCGTGTTCCACCACGCCGGGATAAAGATTCCTTACTTTGCGTTTTTCGGACATGATTCCGGAATACGCTGCAAAGAGGCGCCGGGCAGCATGCTCGTCGCGATGGCGCTCGCGGCCGCGCTTTGCGTCGGTATAGGTGTGTTTCCGAGAACGCTGTACGCCCTGCTGCCATGGTCGGTCGACTACCATCCGTACACTGCGTCGCACGTGCTCGCGCAGCTGCAGCTTCTGGTATTTTCAGCACTGGCGTTCGCCGTGCTGATGCGCACCGGGATTTACCCGCCGGAGCTGCGCGCGGTGAATCTGGACAGCGACTGGGTGTATCGTCGTCTGGGCCCGGATCTCGTTGCGGCCTGCACTTCGGCACTGTCGCGCGGCCTGGGCACCCTTGGCGCGGCGGCGCGGGGGCTGAGCGAAGGCCTGCTGCGCTGGACACTGCGCTGGCACGGACCACGAGGACTGCTTGCGCGCACGCAGTCCACGGGTGCGATGGCGCTGTGGATCAGCGCCCTGCTTGCCTTGTATCTGGTGATGTACTACGCCTAGTACCGTGCGGTCGGGGCCGACCGCCGCGTGCTGCGGCACTCCGCGTCTTGCGTGTGCGCCTGATGCGGCCGCGAAATCGGCGGTGCAGGGCCTATTTCTTGTCCTTGTCTTCCTTGCTTGCGCGAACCGTCTGAATGAACTCGACGATCATCATCGTGACGCCGATCAGTATCACAACGGCGAGCGGGATCGACTTCCAGCCTAGAATCGGGACCAGTTTCACGATGGGGACCAGATAGAAGACGATCGCCATCGTCATCGCGATCAAGCCAAAAATGATATCGGATAACATAATGTGCTCTCCTGGATATTCTATCGCGTTGAACGCCAGTAGGGCTTACGCGGACCGGACCTGCGCCATCAGCCAGCGTGCGGTGCGCAGCAGGCGGGCGTCGCCGCCGCGGGGGCCCACCAATTGCACGCCCAGCGGCAGGCCATCGGTGCCTTGCATCAGCGGCAGCGTGATCGCGGGAAGGCCGCACAGCGTCCACAGCGTGCAGAAAGCCGGCGATCCGGTCGACTCCAGCCCCTTCGGCGCGGTGCCGGTCGTGGCCGGAGTCAGTATCGCTTCGTAGCGCAGCTCGAACATCTGTGCGAGCGCGGCGTTCAGCGCGGGGACCTGATCCAGCGCCTTGTTATAGTCCACGGCGCGCACCCTGCGGCCGCGCTCTATCTGCTCTCGCAGCGCGGCGCTCAGCTGGTCGCGCCCTTTCCGGTAATCCCCCTCGTAATTTTTTGCGAGATCCGCCTCCATCACCGTCTGGTGCCATTTCCACGCATCCTTGAACGCGGTCGGCAGCGCGAACGTCTCCGCGCGCTCGCCCAGGTGCGCAGCCAGTTCGGCAAAGGCCTCCTTGCATTGCGCGTCGGCCAGTTTCCACATCGGAGTCTTGACGAAGGCCAGCGTGGGCGGCACAGGCGGTTCCTGCATGGCGGTTTCGCGCAGCAGTGGTCGCGCCGAGGGCCGCGTGTCGGGATCGGCTTCATCATAGCCGATGAGCTGCTCGGCGAGCAGGGCGGCGTCCTCGACGCTGCGCGCCATGACGCCGATCTGATCCAGCGGCCGGGACTGCTTAAGCACCCCGTGCCGCGAAATCAGGCCGAAGCTCGGCTTGTAGCCGATCACACCGCAATAGGCGGCCGGCCGGATCACCGAGCCGTTTGTCTGGGTGCCGATTGCGAGCGGCACCATGCTCGCCGCCACCGCCGCTGCCGAGCCGCTGGACGAGCCGCCCGGGGTGTGCTCCGGGTTGTGCGGGTTCCTGGTCTTGCCCGGCGAGTAGGTGGCGAGTTCGGTGGTGACAGTCTTGCCTAGGATGATCGCGCCGGCCGCGCGCAGTCTGGACACCACGGTCGCGTCCTCGGACGGCGTACGCCCCGCGTGCAGCACGGTGCCGTCCTCGGTCGGCATATCCTCGGTGTCGATGATGTCCTTGACACCCACAGGAAGCCCGTGCAGCGCGCCCAGCGCCTTGCCTTCGCGCCGCCGCAGATCGGCTGCTCGCGCCTGGCGCAGCGCATGCTCCGGATCGAGAAATTGCCAGGCCTGCACGCGTTCCTCGTTGGTCTCGATGCGTTTCAGGCAGGCCTGCACCAGTTCCTCGGAACTGATCCTGCCCTGTGCAAGCGCTGCGGCCGCCTCGGCGGCTCCCAGCAGGGACAAGTCCATCGACGTTTCAGTGTTCATCCTGCTTCCTCATTTTCCGTAGATCAAGCCCGGCAGCCAGTAGACCAGCTGCGGGAACACGTACACCAGGAACATCGACACGAACACCATACCCAGGAACGGAAAGCAGCCGCGGAAGATGGTCCACAGCTGCACGTGCGGCGGCGCGATGCCCTTCAGATAGTAGGCAGACATCGCCATCGGCGGCGTGAGGAAGGAGGTCTGCAGATTGAGCGCAACCAGGATGCCGAAGAACATCGGGTCGACATGGTAATGATGCAGCAGTGGCAGGAAGATCGGCACGAAAATGAT
>DATKUQ010000422.1:0-9172 GCA_035530495.1 Burkholderiales bacterium | reverse complement strand
CCGGATGGCGCGCAACCAACTGGGACAGCACTTCCGGCGAACGCGGCGGAACCGTTCTTCCATAGAGGCGTTTCCCCTCCTCGGCGAGAAAATCGATGATCTCCGCGCCCAGCACGACTTCGCGCAGCGCCTGGGCATAGGGTTTGCCCTGTTCGAGGGTAAGGGCGGTTGCTATGTGCGCCGCGCGTTCGCGCAACAATTGGGTCGCGCGGGAGATGATTTTCTGCCGCTCGCAGGCGCTGGTTTTCTTCCAGATGCCGAAGCCCGTCTCCGCCGCATCGAGTGCGGCGTCCAGCTCGTCCTTTCCGGCCAGGGGAAGCGTCCCGAGCTCGGCCTCGTCGGCAGGATTGATGACGGGGATTGCCCCGCCGGATGTCCGCGACAACCACTGACCGCCGACATACAGGGCCAGCGCCGGATAGCGCGCTTCGCTCACACTTCCACCTTCCGCGTGCTTGTCACGCAATGCATCGAGGGCAACTCCTGGTTTCGGTCATCAATGGCATGAAAGCTAGATCGCCGCGCGAATTTCGTCGCGATTGCGGGCGCGCAGCGCGAATCCATAGATCAAACCGACGGCCATCCAGCTTATGCCCACATCCAGGGCGTACTGGCTCATGCCCGTGAGCACCGCCAGGACCACGCCTAAGCCGACCAGCGGCACGATCCAGTGCACGAAAATCCTGCGCGATCGCATGTTCACGGCGAAACGATTCAGAACCGATAAATGCAGCAAGGCAAAACCCGTCAGCGCTCCGAAGTTGACGATGGATGCGAGTTCGTCCAGCTTGTTGCGCATCGCCAGCGCGATCACCAGGGACAGCGCCGAGGACGCCAGCATGCTGACGTAAGGTGTTCCGTATTTCGGATGCACGCGACCCAGCGCCGAGGGCAGCTGCCGGTCCCGTCCCATCGCGAACAGCACGCGGGCCACCCCGGCTTGCATCGGCACAGGATTGGAGAAACCGTTGACCAGAGCGACCACCCATGCCATGAACGCGGCAAACCCGGCGCCCACGGCCCAGTGCGCGAGTTCGAACGGCGCGGCCGCAAGATCCTGGATATGCATGCCGGGCAGCAGGTCCCCCATGATCCAGGTCTGGACGACGAAGATGACCGTTGCAGCCACCAGCGTGCCCATGATCGCCCGGCCCACGGTCTTGCCGCTGCCATCCTTGGTTTCCTCGGCCAGCGTCGAGATCGCGTCGAAACCCAGGAAGGATAGCACGCAGATCGATGTCGCGCTGAAGATCTTGCCCGCATTGAAGGTCGCGGCATCGAACAACGGGCGCAGCGTCAGTGCGCCGTCGCCTTTGCCGCCGTACAGCGCGACCAGCGCGAGCGCGAGAAAGGCCAGCAGCATCACCGCCTGCAGCGCGAGGAAGGCGAAATTGACGCGGGTCGTAACGCGTATGCCGAACCAGTTGAAGAACAGGGTGATGCCCATCGTCAGCACGATCCACACCCACCGCCCTACCTGAGGCAGCAGGGTGCCCATGGCGATCGAGGCCAACACGTAAAGCAGCGCCGGGATCAGCAGATAATCCAGCAGGATCATCCAGCCCGCCATGAAACCGGCAAAACGGCCCAGTCCCAGCCTGGCAAAGGCATACACCGAACCGGCGTTGGGCACCTCTTCGCACATGGTGGCGTAACTGCGCGCCGTGAAATACATGCACGCGGCGCCGAGCAGGTAGGCCAGCACGACCAGGCCGGCGGACTCATCCCAGACGAAACCGATGGTCGACAAAGGCGCAATGGGCGCGATGTAGGCGAGTCCGTAGGCGACCAGATCCCAATAACCCAGGGTCTTGCGCAGCGTTGCGGGCTGGCGTTCGCTCATGGCAGTCCTTTCATGGATTCACCACCCCGGCCACGGAAAACAGGTGCAAGGCGCCGTTCGAAGCGGCAAGCACCGCGGTCAGCGCGAGGCGGTCGTCGCGCTGCTTGACGCCGAATGTAAGGCCGCCATCGCGGCTGCGCAACTCGACCCCGTCCAGACCGACGGCGGCCACCTGCCCGCCGTCGTCGATGATGTCGGTGATTGAATTCATAGTTCCGCTGGGTACGGCGTTCCAGGTTTGGCCGTCGTCGGTACTGCGGTATACGTGCCCGCGCAAGCCCGCGACGAGCAGGGTTCCGTCCTTCAATGCGCAGCCGGTCCAGAACGAACCCCGGGCGCCGGTATTCAGATACGACCAGCTCGCGCCCTGGTCGTCGGAGCGCAGCACCGCGCCCCTTTCCGCCGCGATGAAAAGCGAGCCCTTGTGATTGGAGAAAATGGCGAACAGGTTGCGATCCGCGTGCTTGCTCCCGGGCGGCGGCTGCAGCACCACCGGCTTCCACACATGGCCGCCGTCCGCGGTAATCAGCAGCAAGGACCACAGCCCCGCCGCCACGCCGTGTTCGGCGTCGGTGAAATAGACCGAGAATAGCGGCTGGTCGACGCTGGTATCGCTGCGCTGCAGAACCCAGGTCTCGCCGCCATCGCTGGTGTGCAGGATCACGCCCAAGTGCCCGACCGCCCAGCCGTTGCGCGCGTCGCTGAACGACACTGCGGTCAGCGTCGCACTCGTCGGCACCGCCCGCGCCTGACGATAACTCCTGCCGTCATCGTCTGACAGGAGAACCACGCCATGGTCGCCCACCGCGACCAGCCGCTGTCCTGCGCGCGTGGCGGCCAGAATCATTTCGCTCGACGCGTATGCGTGTATCGGCGCCGGTACCTGTTTGAGCGGCGCAGGCGGGGATGCGGCCGCAGCTGCCGCGCAGCTAGCCAGTATCGCTGTGAACAGAACGGCGCGCGCCTTATGTCTGAGATCTCGCATCGCCAACTCCATCAGTGGTCGAGAATGCCGAAGCCGCGCACCGGACCGCGGCGCGGAAACAGCCGCTCCAGCCACACCGCCAGCGCGGGCAGGGCGGTCATGGCCATGATCAGGTTGACTATGAACATGAAGGCAAGCAGCTTGCCCATGTCGGCCTGGAACTTCAGATCGGACAGCGCCCAGGTGGCCACGCTCAGGGACAAGGTGATGGCGGTGAAGATGGTCGCCATGCCGACCTCCAGGATGGCGTGTTCGAGCGCCTTGACGATGGGCTGGCCCTTGGCCAAATGGAATTGCAGGCGGTTGTAGATGTAGAACGCGTAATCGACACCGATGCCGACCGCAAGCACCATGACGGGCAGGGTCGCCACGGTGAGGCCGATCTTCAGTTCCTTCATGAACCAGTAGCCGATAAACGTGGCCACCGTCAGCGGCAGGCAGCAGGCGATCATGGCGCGGAAATCGCGATAGACCAGGAACACCAGCACGAGAATGGCGGCATAGACGTTGAGCATCATCGGCAGCTCGCTTTTCGCGACTTCCTCGTCGACCGCCGCCAGCACCCCTGCGTTGCCCGCGGCGAGCCGCACCTTCACGCCGGCGAGCTGGTCGGCCGCCCGAAACCGCTTGACCGCCGCGATCACCCGGGTCAGTGTCGTCGCCTTGTGGTCGGTGAGGAACAGGTTGGCGGCGACCATGCTGCAGTCCTTCTTCATGTAGCCGCGGACGCGGCCGATCTCGACCGAAAGCGCTGCGTAATTGGCGGGATCGGTCGGAACCACGTACATCTTCGGGTTGCCCTCGTTGTATCCCTCGTTGTACGAGCGCAGCATATCCGCATAGGAGCTTACCGACAGCACGCCGGGTACGTGCCGCATTTGCGTATCGAAGCGATCCTGATACCTGCCGATGCGGACGTTCCCGCACGAGTCTGGCGGCGCTTCGAACAGCACGGTGAGCCAGTCCAGGCCGGTGTCGTAGTTCTTGGCGATCGCCACGGCGTCCAGGTTGTAGCGCGAGTCCGGGCGCAGTTCGGGCGCGCCCGGTTGCAGCGTGCCGATCACCCGGTCGCGGCTCTGCCACGCCGATGCCGCGAACACCACGCCGACCGCGACCAACACCATGGCCGCGTTGCGCGGTTCAGCCACGCGCGCCAGAACGCGCAACCATTGCGAGCGCCGCTCGCGCTTGAGCATCGCCTTTTCCGCAAAGTCCTTGGTGAAGTGCATCAATGACGCGGCCAGCGGCAGCATCACCAGGTTGGTCGCGATCTTGTAACCGACTCCGATCGACGCCGTGACCGCCAGTTCGCGCACCATCGGTATGGGGATGAGAACCATGGTGGCGAAGGACACGAACGCCGTGACCAGCGCCAGCGTGCCGGGAATCAGCAAGCCGCTGAAGCTGGCGCGCGCCGCCTGCTCGGTGCTGTGGCCGTGCGAGATCTCGCGCACGATGTAATTGATCTGCTGGATACCGTGAGAAACGCCGATGGCGAAAATGAGAAACGGCACCAGCACCGCCAGCGGGTCCAGGCCATAGCCGGCCAACCTGAGGGTGCCGAACTGCCACACCAGCGAAGCGAGGGAACAGAATACCGCCAGCAGTGTCAGCCGGATGGAATGGCAATACCAGTAGACCGCGAGCGTCACCAGCAGCAAGGCCAAGGCGCAGAACTTCAGCACGTTTTGGGCGCCAGCGGCGATATCGCCTATCTGCTTGGCGAATCCGATAATCTGAATCTGGAAATCGGCGTCCTCGAATTTGCGTATCTTCTGTTCGAGAATGCGGTTGTAGGCAACGTAGTCGATCTTCTTTCCCTGGGCGTCGAACTCGTTTATCTCGGCGATGATCATGGCGCTGGTCTGGTCGTGCCCGACCAGGGTGCCGATAAATCCGCCCTCGCTGGTCGAGCGCTGAATGCTCGCGATGATCTCGGGGGTGAGGTGTTCAGGCGTGACCGTCTCCGGGATGACGGGATCGGCGCGGAACCCGCTCTCGGTAATTTCGTTGACGTAGGTATTCGGCGTCCACAGCGACTGTACGCCCAGGCGCGACACGTTGGGCAGGAAGGTCACCGCCTGCGTCACATCGTAGAGCCGGGTCAGCCCCGCCTTGGTCCAGATGCTGCCGTGGCGCGCCTTGACCACGATATTGAGCCGGTTGGCGCCGGATACATCATCGCGGTATTTCAGGAACGTCTTGATGTATGGGTGGCCGATCGGCATCTGCTTGTCGAAGCCGGCGGTCATTTTCAACTGCAGCGCATAAAAACCCATCACGGCGGTGAACACCAGGAACAGCGCCAGGATGGGCTTGCGAAAGCGGAAGAGAAGGTACTCTAATCGATCGATGGATTTTCCAAGTAAATGATCGGAGTTATCGGAGTGCGTATCGTTGTTCATAAGCCCTGCTTTGCGCCGCCTGCTTGGATTTCAGTGAGTCGCCGATTCTGCCGGCGCGCGGACACGTCGGGCCGTATCCGCGCGTCTGGCACGTTCAGAAATTGCGTGTGACATAGGCTCCGTAGAAATCGCGGCCCCGCAGCGGCTGATCGAGAACGCTCGATCCGCCCCAGAACTTCGCGTAGTTCACGCCGACAACCCAGTTCGCCGGGTCTTGCGTGAATGTGACGATGAAGTTCGCGGATTTCGCGCCTTCCATGAACAGCGCCATGGCGTTCGGGGTCCTGCCCTTGACTGCCTGGAAGTAGTAGATTTCAGGCGTCACCTGCCAGCCCGGGATCAGCTTGCCGTCATAGGTCCAGCTGAAGTCGAAGTTGTAGCCCCAGGAGTTCTTGTCGCCTACGGACGGATTAGTCCCGCTAGTAAACAGACTGCCGTTCGAGTTCAGGGCGCCCCATCCCCAATAGCCCGCTGACACCGGGACGCCTTCATAGCTGCTCTGTAGATCGGGATAGCGAATCATGACTGCCTCGGCGAGCAAGGTTGCCGTGTCCGCGCCGCCGAGCGCCTTCAGGATGCCGCCGTAATCGCCCGGGGTCATGCTCAGCAGCCCCGTGACGGCCGCCTGATATTTCTTCTGCGCGACGTAACAGTTGCCGTTCGCCAGGCAGGGGCCGCCAGCGCCGGGTACGTTGTTGGTGGCCAGCGCTTGTAAGGACACTGGATCCTTCGGGCGATACGACAACTCCGCGCCGATGGCCCAGTCACCCAGCGCGAAGTCGGTGCTCACGCCATACAGCGTGCGGTCCTCAAGATAGGAGTAGCCGATCACACCGTTGTCGACGGTGAGCACCGGCAACTTATCGTGGTAGCGCATGGCATAGAGGCCGAAATTGGCCTGGATCGATTGCGGCTGGAAGTGCAATGCCACGCCGTACTGTCCGCCATTCCTCGGCTCGTGCTGCGTTGGCGTCGTGAACGCGCCGTATTTATCGGCACCGTTGCCCAGGGTCGCGATCGACCAGTAACTACCCACGGGCGGGAAGTAGTCTTTGTTCCATCGCGCCTGAACGTAGCCCTCCACGTTGATCCCATGGCCCAAGCCGGTGGCGAAGCTCGCGATCGGCGCCGGCAGAAAGACCTCCTTCAACTGCGTTCCGGGTTGCGACAGCCGCATGACGTCCATCGCGTTGGTCTGATTGATGCCGCCGGGCAGAAACAGGCTCTCGCCCCAGCTGATGACCTGATTGCCGACACGGATGCGGGCCTGATGACCGTTCCAGGCGAACTGCTTGCTGATCCAAAGATCGAGCAGGCGCGCCTTGAAGTCCAACTGGCTCTTGGAATCTCCCGGAAAGGAGTTCCCGGGCGCCCCGGTGGCACCGTCGAAATTCCCTCCGCTTATGATACCCGTGGCGTGCGTTGCCGAAGCGTCCGCCAGCCAGTTGACCCGGCCGAAGAACTTCCAGTTGTCGGGCATCTTGAGAAGCAATTCGTGCGTGCCTTTCAGGTAGGTGGTGAAGGCGTCGCCCTTGGCGTAGTTGAGGTTACCCTGATCGTTGTACATGGAGAGCGCGTCCAGGCAGCCACCCGGCGCGCCCGCACCCGTTGCCGGCGATGCCGTCGCCCCGACTGTCCCGATCACCGTGTCGCAAGGCGGCGATTTCGCGCGCACGCCTACTCCCAAGCTGATCGAGGAGTTGAAGCTTCCGCGGACGGTCCCCGTATCGAAGGTGAATGCCGCCGCCGGTACCGCGCATGCCGCCGCAAGCCCGCCTATCAGGAGCTTGCCCATCATCTGCTTTCTCATCATTTCGTCTCCCCCTCTGAGTTGTCGGGCGCAATCACTGTCCGCTGATCGCGCGCAGGTTGTCGGCAGTGTAGAAGTCTGGTCTCATGCGCGGGTTGTCATCGGGCTCGGTGATCCAGCGCACGTCGCTTCCGGTGCCGGCGGCGTGCATGTCGAACACGTACCGCCCTTCAGTCAGGTTGTACTGAACGAAGGCCGATACATCGCAACTGCCGGTCTCGTACACCGGAATCAGGAAGCCTTCACGGTACTTGAACAGCTTGCCCTGGGCGTCGTAATCCTCCGCCGCGACCACGTTCCAGCTATCCTCGTCGAGGTAATAGGTGCGCTTGGGTGCGATGTGGCGCATGCCCTTCTTGACGGTCGCCTCGACCACCCAGACGCGGTGCAACTCGTAGCGGCGCGAACCGGGAACGATAAAGTCGGGCTTTGCGATGTTGTAGAAGTTGCCCTTGAAGTTGTAGGCGCCGAAGCTGTTATACGGTATGTACATCTCCTTCTTGCCGACGAGCTTCCAGTTGAAGCGATCGATCGTGCCGTTGAAGACGAACGGCTCGTCGAGCGTGTACTGATCCTCCATCCCGATCTGCGGCGAATCGTAGGCGTACGCAGGCATGCGCCGAACACGCCGCTGCCCAGGGAAGTAGTAGAAGGTTTCGCTGCCCGGCTTGTCGAGGAAGAACGTGATCACCAGGCCCTGGCCGGCGAGCGCGGCCGGCGAGTTGTAGGAAAAGTAGGCGTAGTACTCGACCGGCGGCAGCTTCGACAGCGGCGTCGAACCCTTCACGCCCCACGGCATATAGGACGTGAAACCCTGGCCGGCGCGAATCCAGTCGGTGCTGCCCTTGCGCGGCGAGACCGAGGTGACGGTGTTCTTGTAGTCGACGCCGACGCCGCGGTAGCGCATTTTCATGTTCCACATCGCCTCGGTGCCGTTGGCCGGGAACGGGAACGGATAGCCTGGCACGATCGCCTTGGTCAGGCCCCAGCCGTCGGCGCCGATCTTGGCGTAGCCGACGTTCTTCTTCGTGTTCTCGGCGACGAAATCCGGCACGCCGCAGTCGCGGTGGCTCGGATAGATGTCCATGCGGTAGCCCTTGATCTGCTTGATGGTGGCGATCTGGCCCGGCGACAACTTGTCGGCGTACTTGTCGACGTTGGAGGCATCTATCGTGAACAAGGGTTTGTCCGCGCGGTACTTCCATGAGTCGAAGCGCAGTTTGCCGTAGGTCCAGCCTTCGGTGGGCGGCGCTCCCTCCCACGCGGGAATGCTGCCGCTCTTATTGCCGGCGCGTTCGGCGCCGGAGGGCGTCAGGTCGTGCCCGAGCCGGGCAACGTCCTGAGCCACAGCCGCCTGCGACAAAGCCGTCAGAATCGCTAATACCGCCAGTCCATACTTGTTCATCTGCTCCTCCCCTCCTCGATCAAAAGTCTTCCGGTACCATCCCCGGAGCCAAGCAAGGTATCCATCGTCCGACTGCCGCCCGAGGGATACGACCCAAAAGCGATTTCCGCTACCCGATGCTCCTCACAACACGACCGTGACGACTTTCTCTTCCGTCACCGCCTCGATTCCGTTCCAGCCCAGCTCGCGCCCGATCCCACTGGTCTTGACCCCGCCCCAGGGCAGGCGCGCGTCGATGGTTGCCCAACCGTTGATCGACACCGCACCGGCACGGATTTTGGAAGCCATCTGATGCGCGCTGCTCACGTCCCGCGTCCAGATGGTCGCGGCGAGGCCATAACGGGTGCCGTTTGCGATTTTGACGGCCTCGGCAGGGTCGTCGAACGCCATGACTGCGCCGACCGGACCGAAGATCTCTTCCTGTGCAATGCGCATGTCATTGCTCGCCTGGGCAAATATGGTCGGCCGGAAAAAGAATCCCGGCCGGTCGAGCCGGCGGCCGCCGGCGACGAGCTTTGCGCCCTCCTTCAGGCCGCTATCAACGTAGCCGGAAACCCGCTCGAGCTGCTTCATGCTCACCAGCGAACCCATATTCGTCTGCGGGTCGAGCGGGTCGCCCAGCTTGATCGCGTCAGCTGCGCGTGTCAGACCTTCGAGCACTTTCTCGTAGCATGAGCGGTGCACCAGAACACGCGTTCCGGCCGCGCACACCTGCCCCTGATTG
>DATKUQ010000421.1:0-15787 GCA_035530495.1 Burkholderiales bacterium | reverse complement strand
GAGAGTGAAATGCACTCTCAATTGAGCCAGGCGATCGCGGCGGCCACGCTGTCCAAAACGGCGGAGGATGGCTGCGACGAATGGGGCCAGTCTCGCACTTGGTGTGCGACGCAGTGTCTACCCAGGATGAATGCCTTAGCGCGACGGCGCCTATCGTTTCTCAGGTCGAGTAACGACTTTTCCAGCTGACGGTGATTCCCTCAGGCGGCTGTAGTTCAGGCAAACAGGTTCAGCACACCGTCCAGGCCGGCATGGTCGAGCGCGTAATCGGCTTTGCTGCGCGCAACCGGCTTCGCGCGGAAGGCGACGGACACGCCGGCTTCGGCCATCATCGCAAGGTCGTTGGCGCCGTCGCCTATCGCGATGGTTGCTTCTTTTGCTATTCCCAGTTCGGCGCGCAAGGCGCGCAGCTTCGCCGCTTTCGCCGCGGCGTCTACGATGGCGCCGGTGAGCCTGCCGCTGAGGCGGCCGCCTTCGATCTCGAGCTCGTTGGAGATGCTGTAATCCAGGGCCAGCCGGGCTTTCAGGCGATCGGTGAAGAAGCTGAAGCCGCCCGAGACCAGCAGCGTCTTCAGTCCGGCGCCGTGGATTGCGGCGAGCAGGGCCTCGGCGCCGGGAGACAGCCGCAGGCGCTCGTGGTACACGCGCGCCAGGGCCTCCTGCTCGAGGCCGCGCAGCAGGGCGACGCGGCGCTGCAGACTTTGCGCGTAATCCAGCTCGCCCGACATCGCGGCGGCGGTAATGGTCGAGACCTCGGCTTTGACCCCTGCGAGGTCCGCGACCTCATCGATGCACTCGATGGTGATCAGCGTCGAGTCCATGTCGATCGCCAGCAGGCGCATGTCCGCCAGCCTGCGCGCCTCCGGTACGAAGGCGAAGTCCAGTTCCGCGCGGTCGCAGTACTCGGCAATGCCGGGTTGCTGATGCGCGCCGGTCAGCCGCCATGCCGTTGCGCCCAGGCGCTCGATTCCCCGCGCGTCCGTCAGCTGTAAGAGTTGCCGCAGAGCGTCATCGGCGAGGGCGGCACCCTGGATCACGAGGTTCATGTGCTGCCCGTCGTCGCGACGGCTCCGGCGGCGGATGCCGGCTGCATCGCCCCGCGCAGGGTTTTCAGCAGATCCTTGACCGTCTGCACCCGCGGCGCCAGGCCTTCGCTTGGCGTTTGCACCCGGAGTTTGCTCGGCCCGGACAGTTTCCAGTGACGATGGCGCTGCAGCAATTGCATGAAGCGCGTCCCGTCCAGCGGCGGCCGGTCGATGAACTGCAACTGGATCGCATCGCCGCCGGCGTCGATGCGTGCTACGCCCAGCGCGTGTGCGGCGATGCGCAGGCGGTGCGATTCGAGCAGCGCCTGCGCCGGCTCCGGCGCAGGACCGAAGCGGTCGATCAGCTCCTCCTGCATCGCATCGAGCGCGTCCGCGCCTTCGCAGTTGGCCAGGCGCTTGTACAGTGACAGTCGTTCGTGCACATCGCTGCAATAGTCGTTCGGCAGCAGCGCCGGCAGGTGCAGGTTGATTTCGGTGGTGATCGAAAGCGGCGCCGACAGGTCGGGCTCCTTGCCCGCCTTGAGCGAGCGCACCGCGTGATTGAGCATGTCGGCATAGAGATTGAAGCCGATTTCCTGCATTTCGCCCGACTGCGACTCGCCCAGGACTTCGCCCGCGCCGCGGATCTCGAGGTCGTGCATGGCGAGGAAAAAGCCCGAACCGAGTTCGTCCATCATCTGGATCGCTTCCAGGCGCTTTTTCGCCTGCGCCGAGAGCGCCTCTTCGGCGGGAATCAGCATATAGGCATACGCCTGATGATGCGAGCGGCCGACGCGGCCGCGCAACTGGTGCAGTTGCGCCAGGCCGAACTTGTCGGCGCGGTTGATCAGCATGGTGTTGGCGGTGGGAATGTCGATGCCGGTCTCGATGATGGTGGTGCAAAGCAGCAGGTTATAGCGCTGCTGGTGGAATTCGCGCATTGCGCGTTCGAGTTCGCGCTCGCGCATCTGCCCGTGCGCCACGACGATGCGGGCTTCGGGCAGCAGCTTCGCGAGCTTCGCATGCATGTTCTCTATCGTGTGCACCTCGTTGTGCAGGAAATAGATCTGCCCCCCGCGCTTCAGCTCCCGCAGCACCGCCTCGCGGATCACGCCGGCGCTTTCGCGGCTGACGAAGGTCTTGATCGCAAGGCGCTTCTGCGGCGCGGTGGCGATGACCGAGAAATCGCGCAAGCCTTCGAGCGACATCGCGAGCGTGCGCGGGATCGGCGTGGCCGTGAGCGTGAGCACGTCCACCTCGGCGCGCAAGGCCTTGAGCGCCTCCTTCTGGCGCACGCCGAAGCGATGCTCCTCATCGATGATCACCAAACCCAGGCGTTGAAATTTGATGTCGCGCTGCAGCAGCTTGTGCGTGCCGATGGCGATGTCTACCGAGCCGTCGGCCAGCGCCTTCACGTTTTGCGTCTGCTCCTTCGCTGTGCGAAAGCGCGACAGCTGCGCGATCCTGATCGGCCATTCGTCCGCGATCTGCGCGAAGCGGTCGGAGAAAGTCTGGAAGTGCTGCTCGGCGAGCAGGGTGGTCGGGGTGAGAACGGCGACCTGCTTGCCGCCGCAGACGGCGACGAAGGCCGCGCGCAGAGCGACTTCGGTCTTGCCGAAGCCGACGTCGCCGCAGATCAGCCGGTCCATCGGCTTGCCCGAGCACATGTCGTCGATGACGGCGCGGATTGCTGCCGCCTGGTCGCTTGTCTCCTCGAAGCCGAAGCCCTCGGCGAATGCGTCCAGATCGCGCGGCTTGATTTCGAACCGATGCCCCTCGCGCGCAGCGCGCCGCGCGTAGAGGTTGAGCAGCTCGGCGGCGGTATCCCTGATCTGCTGCGCCGCTTTCTTTTTCGCGCGGTCCCAGTCGCCGCTGCCGAGCTTGTGCAGCGGCGCCTGTTCGGGCGCGACGCCGCTGTAGCGGCTGATCAGGTGCAGCTGCGCCACCGGCACGTAGAGCTTGTCGTGCCCGGCGTATTCCAGGTGCAGGAATTCCGTCTCGCCTTCGCCCAGGTCGAGGTTGGCGAGGCCGAGATAGCGGCCGATACCGTGCTGGGCGTGCACGACCGGGTCGCCGACGCGCAGCTCCGACAGGTCGCGTACCATGCCTTCGACCGAGGTCGGGCGGATTTCGGTGCGCCTGCCGCTGCGCACCGTGCCCGCGTAGAGCTCGGCCTCGGTGACGATGCAGATATTCTCGTCGGGCAGGGCGAAGCCGTTGAACAGCGGCGCCGTGCCGAGCATGCAGCGCGCGCCGGCAACGAGAAATTCGGCAAAGTTCGCGCACGGCTCGGGCTGCAGGCCGTATTCGGCCAGGTATTGGCTCATGGTCTCGCGCCGGCCCGGCGATTCGGCGAGTAGCAGCACGCGCGCGGTGGTGCTCGCGAGGAAGGCTTTCAGCCGCGTGAGCGGATCGGCGGCGCGGCGCTCGACCGCGAGCGGCGGCAGCGCGGCCGCGAGCATCCCGCCTTCGGCGGCGGTGCCGCCTTCCTGCGGCACGCTGATGTCGATGCGCGCGAAATCCTTCGCTGCGATGAAAAATTCCTCGGCCGGCAGGAACATGCTCACCGGCGGCAGCAGCGGCTGCGCACGGTCTCCGCGCAGCAGTTGATAGCGCGACTGGGTGTCTTTCCAGAATGCGTCTATGGTCGCCGCGACGTCGCGGTGCAGGCACAGCGTGGCCTGCTGCGGCAGGTAATCGAAAATGGTGGCGGTGTGCTCGAAGAACAAGGGCAGAAAGTATTCGATTCCTCCCGGCGCGATGCCGTTGCTCACGTCCTTGTAGATGTTGCTCCTGGACGGATCGCCTTCGAAGGTTTCGCGAAAGCGCGCGCGAAACCGCGTCCGGCCCGCTTCGTCCAGCGGAAATTCGCGCGCGGGCAGCAGGCGCACTTCATTCACTTTGTATATCGTGCGCTGCGTATCGACGTCGAAGGTGCGTATGGATTCGATTTCCTCGTCGAGCAGGTCGATGCGGTAGGGCAGGGCGCTGCCCATGGGGAACAGGTCGATGAGCCCGCCGCGCACGCAATATTCACCAGGGGCGACTACCTGGGTGACGTGACTGTAGCCGGCCAGCGTCAATTGCGCGCGCAGCTGCGGCAGGCTGAATTTTTCGTCCTGCTTGAGAAAGAAGGTGTAGGCGGCGAGATAGGACGGTGGCGCGAGGCGGTACAGCGCGGTGCTCGCCGGAATCAGCGTGAGGTCGCAGCTGCCGCGCGTGATCGCATATAAGGTGGCCAGACGTTCCGATATCAGGTCATGGTGCGGCGAGAAGCTGTCGTAGGGCAGCGTTTCCCAGTCGGGCAGCAGGTTCACCGCCAGTCCGGGCGCGAAGTAGGGAATCTCCTCGCGCAGGCGCTGTGCGTCCAGTGCCGAGGCGCAAAGCACGATCAAAGGCTTGGCCTGCTCGGCCAGGCGCGCGAGCGCCAGGGCGTCGCCGGAGCCGTGCAGCTGCGTGTAGCGCCGCTTTTGCAGCGCTCGAGGCGGGGCAGCGGTCATCGGCAAAAGGGAGTCCGCGGACGCGGCTCTGCGGGGCAGGGCCCTCGGAAAAAGGATTCAGCTGACATCATAATTTCACTAGGCTGTATTATAACGGCTTCGGCAGCTATTTATCATGAAAAAACAATGACGTCCGAGCGGTTTTTCGGTTTGATACCTGCGGCGGGCGCGGGCGCGCGCATGGGCCACGCCACGCCCAAGCAGTACCTTGACTTGCTCGGGCGCAGCATGCTCTACCACAGCGTGAAGGCGCTGCTCGCGGATGACAGGATAGCCACCGTGTTCGTGGTGCTTGCGCCTGCGGACCAGGAATTCAAGAAGCGCGCGTGGGACGAGTTCGGCGAGCGCGTCGCGCCGCTTTACTGCGGCGGCGCGACGCGTCACGACAGCGTGCTGAACGGCCTGGTGGCGGCCTCGTCCACGGTCGACCCAGACGATTGGATCCTGGTGCACGACGCCGCACGCCCCTGCCTGGGCCTGCACGAATTGCAGCGCATGCTCGACACCCTCGCCGCGGATGAGGTCGGCGGTATACTGGGTGTGCCGGTGGCAGACACGCTCAAGCGCGCCGATGTTGCCGGGCGGATCCAGGCGACGGAGCCGCGCGAGCATTTGTGGCAGGCGCAGACACCGCAGATGTTTCGGCATGGGCTGCTGCTCGAGGCCCTGAGCCGTACGGCCAGACTTACGGACGAGGCCGGCGCCGTCGAGGCGCTGGGTCTGAAGCCGAAGCTGGTGCAGGGATCCACCTCTAACCTGAAAGTGACCTATACGGAGGATCTGCACTTGGCGCAATCCATACTCACAAGCCGGCGGGCGCAAGCATGAGAATCGGGCAGGGATTCGACGTTCATCCCCTGGTGCCGGGGCGAAAGCTGATCATCGGCGGCGTCCACATTCCGCATGAGAAAGGCCTGGACGGACACTCGGATGCCGACGTATTGCTGCATGCGCTGTGCGATGCGCTGCTAGGTGCCGCGGCCATGGGCGACATCGGCGGGCATTTCCCGGACAGTGATGCGCGTTACCGCGGCGCCGACAGCCGCATGCTGTTGCGCGAGGTGAGCGCTCTGGTGCAGGAGGCGGACTACCGTATCGTCAACATCGACGCCACGATCATCGCTCAGGCGCCGAAAATGGCGCCATATATTGCTGCGATGGTGGACAACATCGCCGCCGATCTCGGCCTGTCGCGCGGCCAGATCAACATCAAAGCTACGACTACGGAGGGCTTGGGATTCGCCGGCCGCGCCGAGGGCATTGCCGCTCAGGCGGTGGTGTTGCTGGGTGCGGCCGTCTGAGCCCGGATCCGGTGTCCGACGAGCGTGCGCCTGCGCTGCAAACGGCACCCGTGCTGCGACTGAGGACCGCACTCGCGGCGTGCCTCGGTCGTCTGTGCACGCCAAAAAGCCTTTATACTTACACTCGGCATCGAGTTTTGTCGCCACGCGCGGCGGCAGCGTCACTTCTGAGGAAACAAGCGCTTTGACCAAGAAATCCAGTTTCACATACGAACAGCTGCTTAGCTGCGCGCGCGGGGAAATGTTCGGCGTCGGCAACGCCAAGCTGCCACTGCCGCCGATGCTGATGTTCGACCGCATCATCTACATCAGCGATAAGGGCGGGACCTACGGCAAGGGTGAGATCGTCGCCGAGCTCGACCTGCGCCCGGATCTCTGGTTTTTCGCCTGCCATTTCCAGGGCGACCCGGTGATGCCCGGCTGCCTCGGGCTGGATGCGATGTGGCAGCTGATCGGCTTCTATCTGGGTTGGATGGGAGGCAAGGGGCGCGGACGCGCCGTGGGCTGCGGCGAGGTCAAGTTCAACGGCCAGGTATTGCCGAGCGCAAAAAAGATTACCTACCGCATCGCCATGAAGCGCGTGATCCTGCGCAAGCTGGTGATGGGTATCGCCGACGCCGCGATGGAGGTCGACGGCCGCGATATCTATGCAGGCAAGGACCTGCAGGTGGGATTGTTCACCTCCACTGACGGATTCTGAGGGTAGCGCTATGCGTCGCGTCGTCGTCACCGGGATGGGCATTGTCTCCAGCATCGGCAACAACAAGGCCGAGGTGCTGGACTCGCTGCGCGCAGGCCGCAGCGGGATCGAGTTTTCCGAGGAATACCGGTCGCTGGGATTCCGTTCTCAGGTTCATGGGCCGGTCCGGGTGAAGCGCGAGGAATTGATCGACCGCAAGCTGCTGCGCTTCATGGGTGACGCGGCGGCGTTCACCTACATTGCGATGAGCCAGGCCATCGCTGACTCCGGTCTGCCCGAGAGCATGGTCTCGCACGAGCGCACCGGGCTGATCGTGGGTTCGGGCGGAGGCTCGCCGCAGAACCAAGTCGAGGCCGTTGATCTGCTACGGACCAAGGGCGTGAAGCGCGTCGGGCCGTACATGGTGCCGCGTTGCATGTCGAGCACCACCTCGGCCTGCCTCGCCACGCCGTTCAAGATCAGAGGCATGAACTACTCCATCAGTTCGGCCTGCTCGACCAGCGCGCATTGCATCGGCAATGGCTTCGAGCAGATCCAGTGGGGCAAGCAGGACATTGTTTTCGCCGGCGGCGGGGAGGAGGTGCATCCATATCTCTCCGTGCTGTTCGACGCCATGGGCGCGCTGTCCTCGAAATACAACGACACGCCGACGCGCGCCTCGCGCGCCTACGACGCCGACCGCGACGGCTTCGTCGTTTCCGGCGGTGGCGGCGTGGTGGTGCTGGAGGAACTCGAGCACGCGCGCGCGCGCGGCGCGAAAATCTACGCCGAACTCGCGGGCTATGGCGCGACCTCGGACGGCTACGACATGGTGCAGCCCTCGGGCGAGGGCGCGGTGCGCTGCATGCGCATGGCGCTCGCGGATGTGGATACGCCGGTCGATTACCTCAATACGCACGGCACCAGTACGCCGGTCGGCGATCCGAAAGAGCTGGAGGCGGTGCGCCAAGCGTTTGCCGACAAAGTGCCGCTGATCAGCTCGACCAAGTCGCTCACCGGGCATGCGCAGGGCGCCGCCGGCGTCACCGAGGTGATCTATTCGCTGCTGATGCTGGAGCACGACTTCGTCTGCGCCTCGGCCAACATCGAGACGCTCGACCCCGCGGGCGAAGGCATGCCGATCGTGCGCCAGCGCGTCGACAACGCCGGCCTCAACACCGTGATGTCGAACAGCTTCGGTTTTGGCGGCACCAACGCCTGCCTGGTGTTCCGCCGCCTGCGCGGCTGAGTCACTGAGCGCATGAACGCGGCCGCCGAAACGCTGCGGCTGTTCTTCGCGCTCTGGCCGGACAGAGAACTGCAGCTAAAGCTCGCGGCCTGGGCCAGGCAGGCGGCCGGCCGGGGCCGCGCGATGCGGCGCGAGAACATTCATCTGACGCTCGCGTTCCTCGGCGATACCGCCGCCGCCTTACTCCCCGAGCTCAAAGCGATCGCGGCCGAAGTGCGCGTTGATCCTTTCCGCCTGCTGCTCGACCGTGTCGGCTATTGGAAACACAACCGCATCATCTGGTGCGGCGCGAGCGAGGGTCCGCAAGCGCTCGCCGCCCTGGTCGCCGACCTGCGCGCGCGCCTTACCGCGGCCAGCATCCGCTACGATCCCAAGCCGTTCGTGTCGCACGTGACCCTGGTACGCGATGCTACGGGACTGCCGGAGGTACCGGCCTGGATTGCGCTGGAATGGGAGGCGCAGGATTTCGCACTCGTCGGCTCGACGCGCGTAGAGGGCCGCGTCACTTATCAGGTGCTGCGGCGCTTTCCCGTAAAGGCAGAGTGACGCGTGCCATCAAACCGCCGCCTTCGCGCGCGAGCAGTTCGAGACGGCCACCGTGATGGCGTGCGATGCGATCGACGATCGCAAGGCCGAGCCCGGACCCGCCCTTGCCGCTGCGCGCCTGCTCCAGGCGCGTGAACGGCTGCTTCAGCCGTTCGGCTTCCTGCGGCGGTATGCCCGGGCCGCGGTCGAGCACCTCCAGGATCAGACTGCCGCCTTCGCTGCGCACGGTCATGCGCACGTCCTCTTCGCCATAGGCGACGGCGTTGTCGACCAGATTCGAGATCAGGCGTTTGATACTCATGCGGCGCAGGTCCTGCTCGGGCACGGGCTCGATATGCGTCTGCACCGCATGGCCCAGGCGCCGCTGGCGCTCCGCCACTTCACGCGCCAGAGCCGCAAAGTCGGTGGGTTCGAGCGGTTCTTCGCTTTCGACGCGGGCGAAATCGAGGAACTGGCCGATGATGGAATCCATTTCCGCTATATCGGCAATCATCTCCAGTTTGTCTTCGCTTGCGCTCATTTCCGTCGACAGGCGCAGGCGCGACAAAGGCGTGCGCAGGTCGTGGGACACGCCCGCGAGGATCAGTGCGCGGTCTGAATCCAGCCGCGCCAGGTCCTGCGACATCTGGTTGAACGAGCGTGCCAGCGTCTCGATTTCGATTGGCCCGGATTCGGGCAGCGGCGCCGGCGTCTTGCCGCGGCCGATGGTCTTCGCTGCGGCGGCCAGCGACTTGAGCGGGCGGTTGATGCGCGACACGATCAGCCAGGCGCCGATCAGGGACAGGAGCAGCGCAAGCGCGGTCCAGCCCAGCCATTGCCAGGGAAACTGCCGCTCGATGCGCTCACGCGGCAGCATCACCCAGTACTCGTCACCGTCGATGTGAAAGCTGATGAAAAATCCGCGCTGGCCGCCGAAAGCGGCGGCGAAGCGGGTGTCTTCACCCAGCCTCTTCCGGATTTGCGCATGCAGCATATGCACGAACGGAACATTCGGGGATGGTGTCATTTTGATTGTCGGGTCGGCCGGATAGACGCGGATGCCCTCGCGTTCCGACAGTTCGGCCAGCAGTTCGCGCCGCATTTCGGGCTTCGCAGTGACCAAGGCCGTGTGCGTGAGATTGACCACGCTGGCTACCATCTGCGCCAGTTGCCTGGCGCGCGGCTCGCGCTCATAGCTGCGCAATATCTGAAACCAGGCTGTGGCCGAGATAACCATCAGCAGGCTGATCAGCAGGAACGAACGCCAAAGCAGCGTGCGCGGCAGAAAGCTCACTAGGCCGCCTTGTCGCGTCGCGCCAAGGCCATATCGAAGATGCGGCCCTCGGCGCGGCCCGTCGGGCTCATGCCTTGCCGTCCGGCACGAACACGTAGCCGAAACCCCATACGGTCTGGATGTGCACCGGACGCGCCGGGTCGGGCTCGATCAGCTTGCGCAGGCGCGAAATCTGCACGTCGATGGCGCGGTCGAACACTTCGTATTCGCGCCCGCGTGCAAGCTCCATCAGCTTGTCGCGCGACAAGGGCACACGCGGGTTCGCGAGCAGGACTTTAAGTAGAGCGAATTCCCCCGTGGTGAGGGAGACGGTGCTGCCTTCGCGCGTCAGAGCGCGGGTGGCGAGATCGACGGTGACCTGCCCGAAGCTCATCTGGCCTTCCTCGAGCGCCGGCGCGCCGGGCGGCGGGGGCGCGGTGCGCCGGCGCAACACGGCATGGATGCGTGCCACCAGTTCGCGCGGGTTGAACGGTTTGGGCAGATAGTCGTCGGCGCCCATTTCCAGGCCGACGATGCGGTCGACATCGTCGCCTTTTGCCGTCAGCATGATGATAGGAATCGCTTCCTTGGCGCCGCGCAGGCGCCGGCACACCGATAGCCCGTCTTCGCCCGGCATCATGAGGTCAAGCACGATCAGGTCGAAACGCTCGCGCGCGAGCAACTTGTCCATGGTCGCGGCGTCCTGTGCAACCTGTACGCCGAAGCCCTGCTCCGACAGGTAACGCTTGAGCAGGTCACGCAGCCGGAGGTCGTCGTCGACGACGAGAATTTTGGTCTTGGTGCTTGTCATGTGTGCATCGTACTCAATAAGGCTGGTCGCCAAGGGCAGATAGGTAAGAAACCGTGTCAAACCGATGATTGCTTACAAATTATTACAAATTTCAGGCCCGCGGCCGCAGTTTCAAAATACCATGTCGCTACTATTCGAGCAGAAACGAATTGTCCGGATACTGCGGCCGACGGCGGGCGGCCGCAGGAATTGTAACCCGCATGCGCTTAACAGGACGGATAGGCGCATCTTCGAGCGCTGACATGGCGCGGAGCGCAAGGCGAGGGACGGCCGTCCGGTCGAGGAACGAGGCATGAAATTTCTTGTAGTGTTTTTAGCTTGGGGCCTGATGCTGGCGGCCGCTTCGATGCCGGCTGCGGCGGCGCCCGTCGATTCGGGCGGGAATGCGGGATCCTCGATGCAGGCCCGGTCTCCGCAGCCGCTTGCGCCGCGCGAGACAGATCGTCCCGCGCGGCAGCTTGGTCCGGGCGGAATCGACGGCAACCGCATGAGCGTCGACGAGCGGCGCCAGCTGCGCCGCGATATCGAGAACGCGGGTAGGGACATCTATCGCACTGCGGCGCAGCGCCGCAACAGCGGTCGTCGTTCCGGGAGCAGATAAGTACAAACGAGCCGTAGCAAAGCAATATTGCTGCGGTCCGATTCGGGGAGGCGCAACGGGAGGCATCCCCTCGTTTCCCTGGATCCTTCGAGCACGGCGCGTGGCGGCTGCGCACCGGTGGACGAGAAAGCGGGGCCGGCTAACTCAGCTGCGCTGTCGCTTGCGCGCTGCGCTGTTGCTTCAGGGCGGCGGCCAATTTCATGTCCGCCGCAAGAATGTGCTCGCGCAGCCATTCGCTGAGGAAGTCGGAGACCGCCGGCACGTTGATTCTTCCGTTTGCATCCAGCATCCCTTTCAGCTCGACGAGCTGAGTCAGGAGCTTGGTGTGTTCGGACTTGTGCGCGAGCGAGGCGACGTATTGTACGCGCTCCATTTCCGCTTCCTCGCGGGCAAAATGTTCTTCCGTGTAGGCGATGAGGTCGTTCATCGCCTTGCTCATGCGCTCGTTGCCCTGGCCGCTCTCCATGGTTTCGAAAAAGGCGTTGGCCAGGCCGATCAGCTTTCGGTGGTCGCCGTCGATCGAGCCGATTCCGGTATAAAGATCATCAGTCCAAAAAAATTGCGCCATGAAATTTCACTCCGCCAATGCTGGCCTGCACGATGCGGCCGCGGCTTCAAGCCGGGTTCTGACTTCCTTTGAAAAATCATGCGCGCGTACGGCGCGAGACTTTTGATTTGGGTCAATTCAATTCAAATCAAACAGTCAGGCGTATGCCGGTCTTGTATGCATCGACAAAACGACCCAGACCGTGGCTGCCGCCGTTGACCAGCCGGCGCGCGCCAGCAAAGTCCGAGGCGAGCAGCGCTTCCTTGATGCGCCGCTCCTTGTCCTTCAGGAACGCGGCGAGCAGATTGGCCGCTATCGCGGGCTCCGATGCCAGTTCGGGATTGGAGATCAACTGCCGTTGCAGTCCGATGCTTTTGCCGTAATTCGCATAGTTGGCGCGCCCGGTAAGCTGCACGTAGCCGCGGCCGCGAAATCGCTCTCCGTCGGGCGGACCTGTATTGCCCAGGTCCTTGCGCTTGTCGTACAGATCGAAGGCATGTCCCTTCGGGTCGGGCGAGGTGTTGTAGCGCGACCGGCTTTCGGCGACAGGTTCGAAACTCTCCGTTTCGGCACGTATGGTGGCGAGCGCGGCCAGGACCATCGGCCGGTCGCGCAACTGCGCTTCATCGAGCGCCGTCAGCACGAAAGGCAGGTTGCGCTTGATGTTGAGGAGCGGCGTGTGCGGAAACATCTGCGACACCACGGCCGTGCTGATCTGCGCAAGCACGCTCGGCAGCGGCGGCGCTGCGGCACCTTGCAGCGCGGCGAGAGTGCGCACGCCGGCCACGCCGTCGGCCAGCAGCCCTTCGCTGCGCTGGAAAGCCAGGACGGCCGCTTGCGTGCCCAGGCCGAAAATGCCGTCCACCTTGCCGGGGTTGAAGCCGCGCGCCAGCAAGGCCCGCTGCAGTGCCTTGATCCGGTCTTTGTGTTTGCCCATGTCTGCCATTGCGGTCTGCAGCGCAGCGGGCGGATTGCCGGACGGGCTTTGGGATTTACGGTTTGCCATGGCGCCTCCTGTATGCGGTCGAAATCGAAAACGGCGTGGCGGAGCCGGGCCGGCCGGCAAAAAATGCGGGGCAAGAAGTTGGAGCCGCAGCGCGCAGAGCCGATGGCGAGGGGTGTCTGCGGGCTATTTCCCCCAGCGCAGCGCGAGCGGATCGGCCTCGCGCGCGAGTTCCAGCAGCCCTTTGCGCGTCGCCGGGTGGAGCGCATCGAGCGGATGGCGCACCGCATCGCTCCTGATGACTCCGCCTTCCATCATCACCGTCTTGGTCGCGCGCAGGCCGCATTGGCGGTTCTCGTAATTGATCAGCGGCAGTATGCGCGCGTAGGCCGCCATCGCTTCCGCGCGCCGTCCCTTGCGGTGGTGTTCGAGCACCGGCCCGATCAGGTCTGGCAGCAGGGCGCTGGGCATGGTGCCCGTGGCGCCCGCGTCCAGGTCGGCCATCAGCGTGATCGATTCCTCGCCGTCGAACGGGCCTTTGATCGCCTCGCCGCCCACCTCGATCAGCGCGCGCAGCTTCGCCGCGGCATTCGGCGCTTCTACCTTGAAATAGCAGACCTGCGGCACTTCCCGCGCCAGCCGCGCCATGAAGGTCGCCGACAGCGCGACGCCCGACAGCGGTGCATCCTGCACCATGATCGGCAGTGGCGCGGCGTCGGCGACCCTGGCGAAGTGCTCGATCATGCCCTTCTCGTCGGCGCGCAGCGTTGCGCCGTGGTAGGGCGGCATGAGCATGACCATTTTCGCGCCGGCCATGTGCGCCGTCTTTGCGCGCGCCGCCGCGATGCGCGTGCTGTAGTGGCTGCAGGTCACGATTACGGGCACCCTGTCGGCGACGTGGTCCAGGCTCAATGCGAGCAGCGTGTCGCGCTCTTCGTCTGTCAGCAGGAACTGCTCTGAGTAGTTGGCGAGAATGCAGATGCCGTGCACATTCTGGTCGACCATGCAGTCGAGCACGCGGCGCATGCCGTCGAGATCGATTTCACCGGATTTCGTGAACGGCGTGGGGGCGATGGGGAAGACGCCGGCGTAGGCAGCGGTCATGGCGCATGGCTCCTCAGAAACGGAGGCGGGTCGGCGGTCGAAGAGGATTTCGGAATCAGGCAGAATCTACAAGCTCCGCACATCGGCCCATTTTTCTTCATCCACGTCTGCAAAGAATGCGATTTCATCACCGAATTCGAATACTTTGAGGGTTGATTTTAGCTCGGCTTCAGCTTCTGGAGTGTCTAGGCGCAGAAAGCAAGGACACTGCAAACCTGATCCGGATTCCTTGCGCGCGGGGTAAATGGTGAGCTTTGCCACTTTTCCAAACCTGGCGCAGGTCGATACAATGGCCGACCTCAGGTTTTGTTCTGTTTGAAACGGCGGAAAGCCGCTTTTGAGCGTGCGGTTCATGTTGGATCCGAGTTTGGCCGGGCGCCCTTTCTCGGAGGCGAAAGAACCGCCCAATGCGAGAAGCCGAGCGCTGCCTTGTTAATAAAAGTTGCGTTGGTGCCTTGCCGGGGAGCAAATGTCAACAGCCCGCCGGTTTCTATATCAGAAGGTTTTGAGGGGCTTGTTGACTTTTGTCACAGGCTCGGGCCTTGGCTGAGCGAACGTCCCCGCGATTGCTTTTTTGCAGGCGCTCAGCATGCGCAAGATACTGTCTTGTTTAGGCGGCGGCAATGGTGATCTTTCGGATCTTGGGCAGACCTTCTGCCGAAGGTCGGGCGACTTTTCTGTACCCTGAACAGGGCGAGCTAAGGGGCGCTATTGGTTCTTGGGGATTTACTCGCGCTCATTTTCGTCCTCGTCCTCTTCTTGCCATGCTTCGCGTCCTTCCTTAAGGAGGAAATAGACGATTGCCAGTGAAGTAACGGCGTCTATCCACCAGATATCCCAGACATACTGGGCTGCGAGGCCTATCAGAACAGTCAAGGACAAGTAGCCGCAGGTGATATTTTCCACGGCATCGGCGCGCAGCGCCGAGCTGCCGATGGCTTTCGCGATTTTCAGCTTACTGCGATAAAGCCAGTACATCAGGGGAATGGCGGCTAAGGTAAGGACGAAACCATAGGTCGAGAACGCTTCGCCCTCGCGCTGCCACAGACTCCAAGCGGCAGACACGACCACGTAGACGGCAAGCGCATAGAGCAAAGCGCCTGCGATCCTGCTGGCGGCATGTTCGGCTTTTTCCGAGAACAATTCTCCTTGCTTGAGTTCTACGTTCAGCCGCCACAGGAGCACGAAGGCAGAGAGAAGTTCTATGCCGCTGTCGACGCCAAAGGCGATAAGACTCACGCTGTGGGCCGCGATGCCTGAAGCGATGGCCACTGCGACCTCGACGAGCATCCACGCGATGGTGATCCATTCGAGGATGAACGCTTGAGGGATCAGAAGCGCGCGCGAAGCATGGCTTGCTGTTTGCTCCGCAGGTGGATTGTCACCGCCAGTCATAGGTCAATCCTCCATCCAGTAAGGGCAGCGCCTTCTTAGACCCACTGTGGCTCGCCCCCAAGGCGGTTCATGCGCAAAACCAAGAACTCGCGGTATTTCATGTCTTCGTCCAGCGAATAAAAATACTCCGGCCCGGGTGGCGCGACCAAGCGGCTCTACAAGGCCTTGCAAATTAAGCGCGGAGCAGGGCGGCGCTTGGTATACATTATGATGCCATGGCAAGATCGTGCCGTCGGCGGCAGGAAGGCATGCGTTCGCGCAATCGGACTGCCGATGGCCAACTGAGGAACGCATGAAACGAACGGGTTACCGCTACCGCAGCAGTCGCGCCGCCGGGCATTACGACTGCATCGTGATCGGATCCGGCATCGGCGGCCTCTGTACCGCCGCGCTGCAGGCCAGGCTGGGTCGCCGGGTGTGCGTGCTCGAACAGCATTACACTGCCGGCGGCTTCACTCACTCCTACGAGCGCAAGGGTTTCGAATGGGATGTGGGCGTGCATTACATCGGCGAAGTGCACAAGCCGCACAACACCCTGCGCCGCATTTTCGACGTGATCTCCGACGGGCAGCTGAAATGGGCGCCCATGGACGCGGTGTACGACCGCATTATCATCGGCGAGCGCAAGGTCGATTTCGTCGCCGGCCGTACGAACCTCGCTGCGTCGCTCAAGAGCCAGTTCCCGGACGAGGCGCAGGCGATAGACGCCTACATCGATCTCGTCGTTCGCGTGGCGCGCTCGGCGCAGAAATTCTTCGCCGGCCAGGCGATGCCGCGGCTCGCCGCCAGGGCCTACAACGCGCTGCGCCCGCTGATGCTCCCAAAAGCCTGCTT
>DATKUQ010000420.1:0-4983 GCA_035530495.1 Burkholderiales bacterium | reverse complement strand
AAAGTCATGGGACCGCGCAATCGCGGACGCTCGGTGGAGACCCTGGCACTGCTGCGCAAAGCCGGTCAACGCCAGACCGTATGCCTCGATTGCTATCCCTATAACGCCTCCTCCACCATCCTGCGCGCGGACCGTAGCGGCCTCTCGAGCCGCATCCTCATCACCTGGTCCAAACCGCATCCGGAATTTGCGGGCATGGAACTGGCGCAGGCAGCCGCGCAGCTCGGCCTGACGCAGGAACAGGCCGTGGCGCGCTTGAGTCCCGCCGGCGCGATTTACTTCTCCATGGACGAAGCCGACGTGCAGCGCATCCTGCAGTTCGATGAAACCATGGTCGGCTCCGACGGCCTGCCGCACGATGCCAAGCCGCATCCGCGGCTATGGGGTACGTTCGCGCGCGTGCTCGGCCATTATTGCCGCGACCTCGGGCTGTTTCCGCTGGAGACCGCGATCCACAAGATGACCGGGCTCACCGCGCGCAACTTCGGACTGAAGGAGCGCGGCCTGCTGCAGCCCGGCTACTGGGCCGACATCACCATTTTCGATGCGGGGGAGATCGGCGACGCGGCGAGCTTCGAAGCGCCGGCGCAGGCGGCGCGCGGCATCGACAGCGTGATCGTCAACGGTATGCCGGTGTGGCGCGAGGGGCGCAGCACCGGCGAGCGCCCGGGGCGGGTGCTGCGCGCGGGCGCGGCATAAGGGGTCATCGCCGGCCGGATGCAAGGACGGTCCGCATGACCATCCGCATCACGACTGCGACCACAAGGCCGAGAATGGCGCCGCCAAGGACGTCGGCCGGGAAGTGCGCCCCGACGACGATGCGCGACAACATCACGACCGCCGCGAAAATCCACAATCCCCACCTGATCGGCTTCGGAGCGCCGGGGCTCAGCGCGACACATAACAAGACGACGAAGGCGGCATGCCCGGATGGAAAAGAGGCGCCGTGCGCGGCGGGCCCGACGACGGTCACCATATTCCTTCCCAAGGCGACGAAGGGGCGCGGAAAATCGGCGACCGATTTCAGCCATGGCACCAGGAAGCCGGTCGCCACGTATCCTGCCGCAAAAGCCGTGACATTCAACTGCGGCATCATCGCGGGACGCAGCCAGGCGAGGAGCAGCGCCATTGCGATCCAATAAGGGAACGTGGCCGCGCTTCCCGCGTTCGTTGCGGCCAACATGATCGCGTCCCACCACTGCGCGTGCAAACCGTTGATCCGGAGAAAGAGCGCGTGGTCGAGCCCCCACCAGCTGTAGAGCGGCATTTGCGGCGTGATCATGCCCGCGGCGCCGGCCGGCCTAATGCGCGAGCAGTGCGATTATCCAGAAGCCCAGTCCGCCGACGGCAGACAAGCCCGCCACGGCGAATAGCCAGACCCGCCCGGTCAGTATGGTCACGGACGCGACGCTGATCGCTATTTGCAGCAGCGTCAAGGCGAAGCCGTAGTTCAGGCGCGGCTTCCTCAGCGCGGCGCTTTTCCTGTCGGCGACCCGGACCTGAGCTTCGAACTCGTTTGCTTTCGCCTGAATCTCGTCTTTCTGCTTGGCGTACTTGGCGAGCTTTTCATCGTAGCCGGCGTGCTTCGCCTCCGGCGTCAGCGCCTTGGCCAGTTCCATCAGATGCCCCTTGGTGCTGACCTGCTGGTAGTAAGACCACTGGTTGGACGCCTCCGACTTCTTAAGCACAGCATCGTTCTTGAGAAGGATGGCTTCATTGGCCGTCTCGCTCGCTTCATGACCCACGATTGCGCCGAATGTCGCCATGACCGCGGTAAAAATCGCGACCCATTGCGCAAGTCCGCGCTCAGGGCCGTGCGGGTGATGCGGCACGTGAACTTCATGGCTGCTCATTGCACTTTTCTCCTGCTGATTTTCCAAACATCCACAAGCGGTCGAACCGTTCCGCCTACCCCGCCATCGGCGGCGAAGCGAAAAGCTCCGCGCTTGGAGTCCGTTTCGAGTTTCCCACATTAACCGGAATTTGGCGCAGCCGGCAGCGCGGTATTGACGAGCGATGACTGTTACTGCGCCGCGGGCCGGAACACGGCATTGGCGCACGCTGGCACCAAGGCCGGATTGCGCCGCATCGATTTCAGCGCCGCCTAAACTCTGCTCGGCGAGATGGGCTCCAATGCAAACCCTCACTTGTACCCATCAGACCCGAAGGCGCCGTAAACGTACCTGGGATCAGGGCCGTTCTCCAGCTTGCGCACAATGCCCGCTTTGTCGAAATATATCGACATCAGTGAATACCACACGTCGTTCTCTTTGAACGGATAAGACCAGACTTCCAATTGGGACAGCGAGTAGAAGCGCTTATAGCTCGGTGCGCCGACCGTTCTCAGGACTGTTTCCTTGTCGGCCTGGCCGACCCTGATCGTGGCAAAGACTTGCATAGTCAAAACCTGCTTGTAGGAAACAAGCTTGCCGTCGGGTCCGATCCGAGCCATGTCGGTCGTCTCTCCCATGGGGCCGTGCATGTACTCGAGCAAGCGGCTCGCCCCATCCGGATACACGTGAGTCGGCTGGCCCAGGCGCGCGACGACTTCCGCTTCGGTCTGCCCGGGTTGCAGCGGGATAGCCAACAATGTCGCGCATGAACTCAAGCCTGCGAGAAGCAAAGCCACCACCACGATACGCAATGCGCACTTCATAGCACCACCTCTAGGCAAGAAGACTTTCCGAACGCTTTAGACCCGCCGCCAGTCGCTCCGGTTCGAATAAGAGTTTCCTTCTGTCCCGCAAGCACATCATGAGGATAGCAGCCGTCTGCGGGATCATATTGACCAAGGTCACGCGGGTTCGACGTCTCCCGGGTAGTCAATGCCGGCAGACTCAGCTTGTGCAATTGGCGGCGGATTCAGGCGGTGGCTGCGGAGCCACGAATCCGCGCGCCGTTTTTCACAGGACCGCTACCTCGCGCCGCGTTCCTGATAAAGTAAGCTTTATCGGCAGGCCGCTACTGCGGCAGCGCAAGCCGAAAGCGATTAGCGGAGGCATACATACCGCCATGGCGGAAAACGAGCCTGACAACGAACTGTTCGAGCACCCCGACGCGCTCGATGCTCTCAACCGGGGTGTATCGCTCGACGAAAAGCTGGCGGCGATCCACGAGGCCTTGTACGCGCAGATCGGCTTCGTCGATCGGATCTCGGTCGCGGCATACGACGCGGCCAGCGATTTGCTAAAGACCTTCCTCGCCAGCTCGCCCGGGCGCAACCACCTGGTGCGCTACGAGGCGCGCCTTGCCGATTCGCCCTCCCTCGCGGAGATTCTGCGGGTGGGCCGGCCGCGCGTCGTCAGCAACCTCGAACTTTTCCGCCAGGGGCGGCATCTGCACACCAAGGTCATCGCCGAGGAGGGGTACCGCTGGAGCTATACCGTGCCCATGTATCTCGACGGCTCGTTCTGGGGGTTCATCTTTTTCAACTCGCGCAGTCCGGGGGCGCTGGCCGAACCGGAGCTGCGCACGCTGGACGTGTATGCGCACCTGATCTCGGCCATCGTTACCGCGGAAATGCTCGCGGTGCGCATTCTCGCGTCGGCAATCAAGACGGCCCACGACATGGTGCACTTCCGCGACCCGGAAACCGGCGGCCACATCGACCGCATGTCCCGCTACGCGCGCCTGATCGCGCAGCACCTCGCGGCGACCGGCGCCGCCGTGCTGGATGACGCGGCCATAGAACGCATTTTCGAATTCGCCCCGCTGCATGACATCGGCAAGCTCGCGCTGCCCGACCGCATCCTGCTCAAGCCCGCCGCACTGTCGGAAGCGGAGCGCGAGGAGATGAAACAGCACACGGTGCGCGGCCTCGAGATGATCGATGCGATCGCCCACAACTTCGGTTTGGAGCACCTCGACGGATTGGACTTGCTGCGCCACATCGCCGAGTCGCATCACGAAGCCATGGACGGGAGCGGTTACCCCAATGGGCTGCACGACGCGGAGATCCCGCTGGAAGCGCGCATCGTTGCCGTCGCGGACGTGTTCGACGCGCTCACCAGCTCGCGCCCCTACAAGCCTTCGTGGACCAACGTTGAGGCCTTTGCCTGGCTGCGCAAGCTTTCGCGCTCGAAGTTCGACCAGGACTGCGTCGACGCGCTGCTGTACAACGCACAGAAGGTGAAGGAGATCCAGGCGCAGTTCCGCGACCCCGGGGCCAAGCCATCGCCCGGTGCCGCGCGCTGAACGATCCGGCAAAGCGCAGCCGCGTCGTCGACCGCGCGCTATGGGACGGGATCAGCGCCGGGAGCGAGGCCCGGTATCGCGATCGACCGGCGAAAGAGCGAGGTGGAGGGCCTTGACGACGTCTCGCTCCTACCCTGTGATTCTTCACCCCGCGATTCGTCTGATAGTCCTGTGGCAGTCTCTTGCTTCGCTTTGCAGTCTCCCCCCATGCGATAGTGCTAGATATGGCGCCCTTGCTGCATCGCAGCGTTTCGAGTTTTGGAGCGACGATCTTACATGCGGCAACTTAACCCCATGCAGCTGATGTGGACGATCAGAATATTCTATTGCATTGCAGCATTTTTGTTGTATTATTCGCTTGCGGGGTTTCTCCTCCTCCTCCTTTGGAATCCCGATTTAAGCCGGTGCCGCTGCCAAAAGCGGCACCGGCTTTTTTTTGAATTGCTCCGGCCTGGCTTCCTCCAGCCTAAACCGGACTAGCCGGAACCAAGCAAAGTGCCTTCGGTGGGGGAAAAACCCTTATCCCACGAACCAGGGGGGATGCATCCCCCCTTGTCCCCCAAGGGGACTTCCTTCAGGGCGTTGATCCCCTCGCGCACGCGTCCTCGCCATTTATCAAAATCCTTGCCATTTCCGTCAACTCTTGACTGATAAGAGACCAATGCCCTGCCTCGTTGTCACAGAACGTACACCCCTCGCGCCGTCTCCGGCCCCAGTGAGCGCGCAGTGCCTTTTATTTCGCGTCCGAATCCGGCTGTCATCGGGGTAATATAGGCGCCATTCGTCACA
>DATKUQ010000419.1:0-3997 GCA_035530495.1 Burkholderiales bacterium | reverse complement strand
TCGGTATCACCACGGAAGATGGAACAGATATTATCGGTCCGTGCCGGCTGATAAGTCGCACAGCCGGAGCTCATCAACAACATGGCCATCACAGCAAGGAAGAGGCGGGGTTTTGGAACCATCTCTCCATTATCCGCATATCGACGCGGCAATCAATGTACAATTTTCGCGTTCCCAAGCGGGAATTTTTCGTTAAGGTAATATCCGTTCAGGCTTCAAGCCATGTTAATGGTCGTGCCATGACGTTGATCAGCCGGGTGTGTAAGCGCAGTAATGCGCTAAGACGAACAGTCTTGGCAGGTGCGCGTTGAAATTCAGTTGGGCTGATTTTGCTTAACGCCTACAATCTATCCGGAATAACCAACTACGCCCAAATAAACATGTTCAAGCAAAACGAAAAAATCTGGGATCGCGAACGCCAAAGACGCAACCGCAAGCTGGAGCGCGCCGCATCAGCCCTGGGCGCTTCGCTGCACGACAAGGTCGCGCCCGCCGATCTGGCGGTTCAACTGCTAGAGGCCGTGATCGAGCCGGGTGACCGGGTGTGCCTGGAGGGTAACAACCAGAAGCAGGCGGATTTTCTGGCGCAGGCCATGACGCGCGTCGATCCCGCGCGGGTCAATAAATTGCACATGCTGCAATCGGTGCTGGCGCTGCCCGAGCATCTCGATCTGTATGAACTCGGCATCGCGGAGCAGCTGGACTTCTCGTTCTCCGGCCCGCAGGCCGGGCGGCTGGCGCGCATGGTGGGCAAGGGACAGATACGCATCGGTGCGATTCACACTTACCTGGAATTGTTCAGCCGCTATTTTATTGATCTGACGCCGCATGTTGCGCTGGTGGTTGCGCAATCCGCCGATGCGCAGGGCAATCTGTACACCGGCCCGAACACCGAGGACACGCCCGCGATAATCGAGGCTACCGCGTTCAAGAACGGCATCGTGATCGCCCAGGTCAACGAGCTGGTGGACAAGGTGCCGCGCGTGGATATCCCCGGCGACTGGGTCAACTTCGTGATCCAGAGTCCTCGCCCGCATTTAATCGAGCCGCTTTTCACCCGCGACCCGGCGCAGATATCCGAGATACAGGTGCTGATGGCGATGATGGCGATCAAGGGCATCTACGCCGAATATGGCGTGCAGCGCCTCAACCACGGCATCGGTTTCGACACCGCCGCGATCGAATTGCTGCTCCCCACCTATGCGGAGAGCCTCGGGCTGAAGGGCAAAATCTGCAGCCACTGGGCGCTCAATCCCCATCCCGCGATGATTCCCGCGATCGAGGCCGGCTTCGTGAAGTCCATACACTCGTTCGGTTCCGAGCTGGGCATGGAGGATTACATCTCCGCGCGCCCCGATGTGTTCTTCACCGGGCCGGATGGATCGATGCGCTCGAACCGCGCATTCTCGCAGGCGGCAGGCCACTATGCCTGCGATATATTCATCGGTTCGACGCTGCAGATCGATCTTGAGGGCAACAGCTCGACCGCGACGCTGGATCGCATCTCCGGCTTTGGCGGAGCACCCAACATGGGCGCGGATGCCGCGGGGCGGCGCCATGCAAGTCCCGCGTGGTTGAAAGCCGGTGAGCAAAGACGAACCCAAAACCCCGGCATTCCGCGCGGCCGCAAACTGGTGGTGCAGATGGTGGAGACGTTCCGCGAACACATGCATCCCGCCTTTGTCCCCGAACTGGATGCCTGGAAGCTCGCAGAATTCGCCAACATGCCGATTCCGCCGGTGATGATCTACGGCGACGATGTCACCCACATCCTCACCGAAGAGGGGATCGCCAATCTGCTGTTGTGCGCCAATGCCGAGGAACGCGAACAGGCGATACGCGGTGTCGCGGGTTACACCGAAATGGGTCTGGGCCGCGACCTGCGCATGGTCGGGAACCTGCGCGATCGCGGCGTGATCCGGCGCGCAGAAGATTTGGGTATCAACAAGCGCGACGCGACGCGCGATCTGCTTGCAGCAAGATCGGTAAAGGATCTGGTGCGCGCCTCGGGGGGGCTGTACCAGCCACCGGTGCGATTCAGAAATTGGTAAGGAGCGAACAACATGACCATGGAAAATCTCAAGTATCGTTTTGACGGCGGCAAGCCAATACAGGGGTCGACCTCTATCGTCGGCGTGCTGGGCTCGGGCAATCTCGAAGTGATGGTGGAACCGGCCGCGCTCGGTGGCGCGTGCGAGATCGAAGTATCGACTGCGGCAAATGGTTTCGGCGTGATCTGGCAGGCGGTGATGAAGGATTTTTTTGCCCGGCATCGTGCCGGTGACATACGCATTTCGGTAAACGATGCGGGCGCCACACCGGCCATCGTCAGCCTGCGTCTCGATCAGGCGATCGAGACTTATACTGCAAAAGGCGAAGGCCAAATGAGAGACAAGCAATGACACGCAGCTATTACGAGAACAGCGCGCGTGCGCGCATCGCCGGTCTGCTGGATGCGGACACTTTTAATGAATGGCTGCCCGCCGCGGACAGGGTGACCAGCCCCCATCTGGCGATACTGGAACAGCCCGCCGCGTTCGACGACGGCGTGATCATCGGGCAGGGCAGCATTGCGGGGAAACAGATATTCATCGCCGCGCAGGAGGGCGGCTTCATGGGCGGGGCGGTAGGCGAGGTGCACGGTGCAAAGATCGTCGGCATGCTGGAACGGTCGGTGCGCGACCATCCTGCGGCGGTATTGCTGCTGCTTGAGACCGGCGGGGTGCGCTTGCAGGAAGCCAACGCCGGGCTGATCGCTGTGTCGGAAGTGATGCGCGCGATATTGTCTGCACGCGCGGCGGGCGTGCCGGTGATCGTTGCGATAGGCGGGCAGTACGGCTGCTTCGGCGGGATGGGTATCGCATCGCGTTGCGCAACGACCATCATCATGAGCGAGGAAGGCCGGCTCGGCCTGTCCGGTCCAGAGGTGATCGAGACCGTGCGCGGCGTGGAAGAATACGATTCGCGCGATCGTGCGCTGGTGTGGCGCACCGTCGGCGGCAAGCACCGTTATCTGCTCGGCGAGTGCGATACGATCGTGCCGGACAGCATGGCAGCTTTCCGGCAGGCGATTGTTGCCAGCATTGCCAATGGCGACGACTGGTCGCTGCAGGCGCTGGAACGCGAACACCATTTGCTCGGCGACCGGATGAAACGTTTCGGCGAGTGCAAGGATGGCCGGGACATCTGGCGCAAGATGGGCTGGCCCGACACGGATGCGATTGCAATGATGGACAACGATGAGTTCATTTCGGCTGCGCAGGGACGCAGGGCAAAACAAACTCAGGGAGCCAAATAAAATGGAATGGCAAAAAGTCGCTGAGCAGATGTTCCCCACGGGTCACGAAATCAAGCAGGATGGCGATCTGCTGTCGGGCGAGGGGCGTTGCGGCAAGCATACCGTTGCGGTGATCGGCACCACCAACCACATCGAAGTCGGCGTCGAACTCGCCCTCGCGATGGCGGCGGCGGTGCTTGCCGTGATGCGCAACCATCCCAGGCGCCCCATCGTTTTCTTGGTCGATACCAGCGGTCAGCGTCTGCGCCATCGCGACGAGATGCTCGGCCTGAACGGCTACATGGCGCATCTGGCGAAATGCGTGGAGATGGCGCGCCGGCGCGGCCACACCATCGTCAGCCTGGTCTACGAACAGGCGCTGTCCGGTGGTTTCCTCGCCAACGGCATGATGGCCGATGTATGTGCCGCGCTGCCAGAGGCCGAGATACGCGTTATGGGCCTTCCTGCAATGGCGCGGGTGACGCGCATCAGCGAGGAAAAACTGACCGAACTCAGCAAGACCTCGCCGGTATTTGCACCGGGTGCAAAAAATTATCTGAAGATGGGCGGCCTCGACGGATTGTGGGAAGGCGACCTTTCGGTTTGTCTGACCAAGGCGCTGGAGCATGTCGATGCGACCGATCATAGACGGGTTAGCGGACTTGAGCGCGGCGGCCGTTTGCTTGCCGAACCGGTCGTCCAGCGTGTGTTGGCCAGTGC
>DATKUQ010000418.1:0-15785 GCA_035530495.1 Burkholderiales bacterium | reverse complement strand
CTAGTTGGACTTCGCGCGTTGCGTAGCCAAGATTCGGCTCCATTGGTCTGGAAACCGCACCAGTGCTTGGATTGAAGGTGGCGGCGCACACAATGGAACGGCCACCCGGAGGTGGCCGTTTATACTCGAGTCGGTTAGAAGCTGTGCGCGATGCCGACCTGCACAGCGCTTGGGTCATATCCTGCTGTGCCACCCACGGGTGCCTGGTACAAGGTGTAAGCTGCCGAGCGTTCGTTGGTCATTTTTGCCCAGGTGCCGTAAAGCGTGGTGCGCTTGGACATTGGGTGCACGTAACCCAGAGAAATCAACTTGACATCGCTGTCGGTAAGCAGCTTGTTGTGCAAGTCGTTGTAGGCAACCTTGACCGAGTCATTGCCGAACACCGGGACGGTGGCACCCAGAGTCCAGACACGATTATCAGACGTGCGCGGGCTTGCATCGTTCCTCGATTGCTGCCAGCCCGCGTTGATCGCGACGACCTTGAAGTCATATGACCCGGTCAATGCCGTGGTCTTCAGCTCGTCCACGCTTCCCGCCACGGTGGCCATGGATTTCTGGTTGCTCCAGCCGAGGCCGAGCTTCACTGGACCGTTGTCATAACGCAGGTTGGCGCCGCTATGCCGCCCCAAGTCCTTCGGGTCGACGGTGGCGACTGAGCCGGTGCCGGTATCACCTAACGAGTACATCGCTGCGGCGGTGAAACCATTGATGCTGGGCGAGTCATAGCGGATCGAGTTGTTGATACGCGTCTGCCCGACGTTGGTCAGCGCATAGGTAGCGCCGGCGCCCACGTTGCGAAAAATATTGGCCATGTACTGGATATCATACAGCGGGCTGAACTGGCGACCGAAATTCACGCTGCCCCAGTTGCTGCCGCTCAGGCCGACGGTTGACCTTCGCTGGAACAGCTGGCCTTTGGTGTTATCAAGGTTGCCGTTGTTCGCCGACAGGCCTGTTTCCAGCCTGAAATTGGCTTTCATACCATTTCCCAAATCCTCGCTTCCGGTAAAACCCAAGCGTGAGGAGGAATAGCCGCCGCTGGTGAGGCGGCTTACCCGGCCGCTGGCGCCACCATAGTTACCGGAATCGATCGCTTCGTCGACAATGCCGTAGATGCTGACTTGCGACTACGCGAAAGCCGGTGCGGACACCAGACCCGCGACTGCCAAGGCGATAAGTCTCTTTTGCATGCTGTAATCTCCTAAGGAAAGCGCTATGAGGTAAGAACCAGAGGTGGCCTGGGGGTAGCGCGACACTCCCCTGCCAGTGGAATAGACATGCGGTTCCGGCAAAACCTTACAGAATCATCGTTGATCCCAGCCTGGAGCCTCCGTCCGCAATACTGCCGATCTCGAGGTCCTGCGACCTAGCGCCAGGTTTTTCAAGGATATCGCGTACCCCCGCGCAACTGCGATTGCCCTGTTGGCACCTTGTCCACGATTTCGATGTAAGAAATGTGATGAGCTGACCGACTATGTCGCATGGTCGGTAACACAACGGCCTAACCTCATAGTAAAGGAGATACAAATGAAGATGAAATCGTTAAACATGAAGTCACTGGGCGGTGCTGTGCTGCTGGGCCTGACTGTTCTTGCTGCGAACCCGAGCTTTGCCGCGGACGCGAATCCCTGTTCCGCGACGAGCGTCAAGTCAATGGCAATGGATGCGAACCACGACGGGAAGGTGAGCAAGAAAGAATTCCTGGCTGCAATGACCGCTATCTTCGAACAGCATGCCGGCGCGAAAGGCTACTGCACTGTAGAAGAAGCCAAGTCGGTAATAGACGACATACAGCACCGGGAATTTCCTTGGTAAGGTAGAACGCCCCGGCAGAAGCAGGCACCGCGCGACAGCAGTCCGTACGGTGCCTGTTCGCGCTGGCGCATCGTGAGAACGCCCTCGCCCGATACAAGGTCCGATTCCCGGAGTAGGCCCTAGCGCGAATTTTCTTGCACTGCAGTGTTGTGACGCTTGACGCAGTACCCATAAACCGGATAAATGACCAACCCGACGTTGGAGAACCAAACCGATGAGCCCGAAACCGCTTCTTGACGTCGACGCATGCGTATTCGACGCCTACGGCACGCTTTTCGACTTCAACAGCGCGGCGAGTGTCGCCCGCGGCGAGCTGGGCGAGGACTGGCAGCGCGTTTCCGATCTGTGGCGGCAAAAGCAACTTCAATACACCTGGCTGCGCAGCCTAGCCGGCCACCATGCCGATTTCTGGCAGGTTACCGGCGAAGCGCTGGATTTTGCGCTCGCCACGCTCAATATCGAGCGCCCGGGCCTGCGCGAGCGGCTAATGGATCTCTACCTGAAGTTGACCACCTATCCCGAGGTGCCGGAAACGCTGCGGCGACTGAAGGCGACGGGCAGGAAACTGGCAATCCTCTCCAACGGCACCCCCGCCATGCTCGAGGCAGTCGTCAATCGCGCGGGCCTGCATCGAATGTTCGATGCCGTGCTTTCCGTGGAAGAGGTGGGCGTGTACAAGCCGCATCCGTCCGTCTATCAGCTTGCCTGCGATCGCCTGGAACTCGCCCCGTCGCGCATCTGTTTCTTGTCCTCGAACGCCTGGGATGCCTTCTCGGCCAAGGCATTCGGCATGCGCGTGGTGTGGTGCAACCGCTTCGGGCAGGCCCCGGAACGGATTCCGGCGACTCCAGACGGGGAGATATCGGAGCTTAGCGCCCTCCCGAACCTGCTTGCGTCAGCACCGAGTTGATACTAAACCTTCCGGTGAACCCGGAGGCTTGGACACCAACGGAGCCTGCGTTCGACATCGGGGGAAATATCATGCTTCGGCCCGACAGGGCCAATTTCACTGAAGGAGGACGATTCGATGACCATTCCGACTGAACCTATCGGCAGCGTGCCACGCCCAAGAGAGCTGATCGAAGGCGTGCAGGCTTTATCCGAAGCGCGCATTTCGCAGTCCGAGCTCGACGCGCTGTATCAGTCCGCGATCCGGGACACCATCCGCCGCTTCGAGGCCACGGGTTCGCCCATTATCACGGACGGGGAGCAGAGCAAGCCGAGCTTTGCCACCTATCCGATCCATGGTCTCCCCAATCTCGCCCCCGACGGCGTAAAGATACCATTCGCCGACGGCCACTTCCGCCAACTGCCGCGCCTGACCGCGGGGCCTTTCCGTTATCGCGTCTACTGTGACAGCTATCTCGAAGAAGCGCGAAAACACACAAAACTTCCGCTGAAGCAGGCCGTGATCTCCGCGTCGGCGCTGAGCCTGCTGTATCCGCAGGACGGCATCCCGGGGTATTCGCAGGAGGCGTTCCTGTCCGATCTCGTGCGCGAAGCGGAAAGCGACATCCGGCGCTGCCTGCAGAAAGGCGCCGGCAGCGTTCAGGTCGACTTTACCGAGGGCAGGTTGTCGGTGAAGCTGGATCCGAGCAAGGACCTGCTTAAACAGTTCGTCGGCCTGAACAATCGCGTACTCGATCGCTTTTCCGCCGAGGAACGAAAACGCATCGGGGTGCACACCTGCCCCGGAGGCGATCACGATTCCACCCACAGCGCCGATGTGGACTATGCCGACCTGCTGCCTGATCTGTTCGCACTGAATGCGGGCAATTTCTTCATCGCGCTCGCGGGCGAGCCAGATCGCGTCAGGGTCTTGCGCATCATTCAGGAATGCGCCAAACCCGATCAGCGCATCTTTATCGGCGTCATCGACCCGATCAAGCAGGCAGTCGAGAGCCCGGAGCAGGTGCGCGATCGCGTGTTGGAGGCGGCGGAGTTTATCGCGCCCGAGCGCCTGGGCACGACCGATGATTGCGGATTTTCACCGTTCGGAGACGACACCTCGACCGCGCGCGACATCGCCTTCGAAAAGATTCGCGCCCGCGTTCTGGGCACGGCGCTTGCTACGGAAAAGCTCGGATCGAAGTCACGCTAAATACGGCGCGCACCGCGTGCCCACGACCAAGCCGATATCCGGAGAAACTAAACGCCCCTGGCGCGGCCTGAGCGTCAGGGCGCTCGCAGCGCGCGGGTACCGGAAGCGAAATCGCGGCGCGCCGAACAGACTGTAAGCTTTTGGCTCGACTGGCCGACCAAGTAATTTCGATTCCAGTTAGCTAAAACTAAAGGAGACTCGTAATGAACAATATCGTAAAAGGCGTAATTGCCGGTTTCGTGGCGACCGTGGTTCTCTCGCTGCTCATGGTGATGAAGTCGGCGATGGGGCTTATGCCCGAACTCGACGTCATCTCGATGCTGAGCACCATGATGGGTAGCGGCCTGGCCATGGGCTGGATTGCACACTTCATGATCGGTACAGTCATTTGGGGCGGGCTGTTTGCGCTCCTCGCACCCAGCCTCCCCGGGGGCAGCCTCTGGCTGAAAGGCGTGATGTTCGGCGTCGGGGCCTGGCTGCTGATGATGGTAGCCGTCATGCCGATGGCCGGCGCCGGTCTCTTCGGCATGAAGTTCGGCATGGTCGCCCCGGTCATGACACTCGTGCTCCACGTGATTTTTGGGACCGTCCTCGGCGGCGTCTACGCGGCACTACAAAACCGGAAGCACTAACACCAATGCGCCCCTTCCTGCGCGTAGCGGCGCATTGGGGCTTGAATTTGGCTCCGCGAACGCAGTGGTCGCCAGAACGGCGAGCAAGAGTCGATCCTGCTGCGCGTACGTTGTCGTCACCGCGGAGCGGCTACAAAGTGGGCGGCCAAATGCGGGTCTGATATGCGCGATCAGCGCCGCGTTTTCCGCCAGAACGTCTTCGGTGTGAATATCAACGCGCTACATGCCAGCGGAAATAACAGCGACGGATAGCCCCGCCCCAAGCACCAAGAATGAGAGGGCTGTCATCCACGAGAGGGCGCTGCCTGATACCGGCTTCACGTCCCCCGCCATTGGCACCATGGTTCTTCCTTGCTCGCCGCCAGTGCGTTCGCTAGGCGTGTGATTGTCATGCATGCTCTCTTTTGCTTCACCGGTCGTAGGCTCGTGTGATGGTCGCACCGTCATCATGCCGTGTTTCATGCTTCTGGAAACCAGCCACCAATTCATCGGATACGCAGTGATGAAACCGACCAGCAGGGCCATGGACATGACGAACCAGAATGCCGGTGCGGACGGATCGCGGCTCGCCGGAACGCTTTTCATCGCCAAGATCATCACTGGCACCATGCCAGCCATGAGGCAGTTCATGGACAGCAACTCAGGAAAGAAAGTATTGGTGAGCGAACGCCTATAGGAGCCACCGGCCATGCCCCGCATGAACAGAGCCTGGAAGATGCTCCATCCGAAGCCAAAGCCCAAGGCATACTCCAGCGCGATATCCGTGACTTTGGCTAAATGAAATAGGCTGGCGATAACCGCGCCCGCCAGGATGCCCACGCCATCGCCGGCCACACAATGCATGGTCGAACCCAGGACCTGCCGCCAGCGTGTGGCGACGTAGCGTTCATGCAGCCCGGGTAGCGGTTCCCGACAACCCAATACGTAAAGAAATGCACCCACCGGGCCCGTGTACGCAGTCAGCAATATGAACCCCCACTTGAGCACTGGGGATGCCGGTGTAGAGCGAATGTCAACCACTACGAACAACAAGGACAGTCCGGTAAGGAGAAACCACAGAAGCATTACTCCATCAAGCATTTTGAACCTCCGGTGTTTTTGCCTCTGACTTCTACAGCTTCACCCGGTTGAGCCGCAGCGCATTCGTCACCACCGACACGGAGCTGAAACTCATGGCGGCGGCAGCGATGATCGGCGAGAGCAGCAGCCCGAAAAACGGATATAGCACGCCGGCGGCTATCGGCACGCCGAGCGCGTTATAGATGAAAGCGAAGAACAGGTTCTGCCGGATGTTGCGCAGCGTGGCGCGGCTCAGCCGCCGGGCGCGGACAATGCCGCGCAGATCTCCCTTGATCAAGGTCACTCCGGCGCTCTCCATTGCCACGTCGGTTCCCGTTCCCATGGCGATTCCGACCTGGGCCTGCGCCAAGGCGGGGGCGTCGTTGATGCCGTCGCCCGCCATGGCGACGATGCGGCCCTCGGCCTGCAGCTTCTGGATGAGTTCCACCTTCTGCTCCGGCAGCACGCCGGCGATGACGCGGTCGATACCGAGCTTCTTCGCCACCGCTTCAGCCGTCGCCTGGCTGTCACCGGTGAGCATCACGATTTGCAGGCCTTCTTCGTGCAACTGACTGATTGCTTCCGCACTCGTATCCTTTACCGGATCGGCGACGCCTATCAGTCCGGCGGGCTTGCCGTCCACCGCAACGAACATCACCGTCTGCCCTTCGGCGCGCATGGCTTCGGCCTGCGCCGCCAGTGCGCCGGGCACGACCTTCAGTGCTTCCATCAATTTGGCATTGCCGATCGCCACCTGCCGTGCATCTATTTTCCCGGTCACGCCCTTGCCGGTGTGCGATTCGAAGGTGTCGACTTTAGTCAGGGTCAGGCCCTTTTCCTCCGCGCCGGAGGTGATGGCCGCGGCTAGCGGATGCTCACTGGCGCGTTCGAGGCTCGCGCCCAGTCGCAGGATCTCGTCTTCGCCGAAGCCCTGGGCGGCGACAACCGCAGTCAGTCTGGGCTTGCCCAAGGTCAGGGTGCCGGTTTTGTCGGTGACCAGCGTATCCACTTTCTCCAGAATCTCCAGCGCCTCGGCGTTCTTGATCAGCACGCCGGCCGTGGCGCCGCGTCCGGTTCCGACCATGATCGCCATCGGGGTCGCCAAACCCAGGGCGCAGGGGCAGGCGATGATCAGCACAGCCACCGCATTGATGATGGCGTGCGCGAGCCGCGGTTCCGGTCCCCAGACGTACCAAGCGACCAGCGTCGCCACGGCGGCAAGCATGACCGCGGGGACGAACCAGCCGGCGACGCTATCGGCGAGCTGCTGAATCGGCGCGCGGCTGCGCTGCGCCTGGGCAACCATGCGGACGATCTGCGCGAGGAGCGTGTCGGCGCCGACACGCTCGGCGCGCATCAGCAGGCTGCCGGTGCCGTTGACCGTGGCGCCGATGAGGCGTTCGCCCGCGTGCTTTTCCGTCGGGATCGGTTCGCCGGTCACCATGGCTTCGTCCACCGAACTCGAGCCTTCCGTGACGACGCCATCGACGGGGACTTTCTCGCCCGGGCGTACGCGCAGGATGTCGCCGGGCTGCACCTGCTCCAGCGGCAGATCCTCCTCGCGTCCGTCGCTGCGCACGATGCGCGCGGTCTTGGGCGCCAGACCGAGCAGCAATTTGATGGCGGCGCCGGTGCGGCTGCGCGCGCGCAGTTCCATCACCTGGCCGAGCAGCACCAGCGCAACGATCATGGCGGCTGCTTCAAAATAGACCGGAACCAATCCGCTTTCAGCGCGCATCGACGGCGGAAACAACCGGGGCAGCAACAGACCCACTGTGCTGTAGATCCAGGCCACGCCGACGCCCAGGGCGATCAGCGAGAACATGTTGAGATGGCGGTTCACCACCGACTGCCAGCCGCGCACGAAGAAGGGCCAGCCGCCCCAAAGCACGACCGGCGTGGCCAGCACGAATTCGAGCCAGTGCACAGGTCCGGGGGAAATCAGCCCGCTCACGAGATCCGGGAAGAATTCGGCGCCCATGGCGAGGACAAATACCGCCAGCGCCAGCGCGGTGCTGATCCAGAAGCGCCGCGTCATGTCGATGAGTTCTGCGTTTTCCTCCGCGGCAGCCGGCGGCGTGCGCGGCTCCAGCGCCATGCCGCAGATCGGGCAGTTGCCGGGCTCGCTGCGAACGATCTCCGGATGCATCGGGCAGGTGTATTCCACCGACGTCGCGGCAACCGGAATTTCGGGCTCCAGCGCCATGCCGCACTTGGGGCAGGCGCCCGGCCCCGGCTGGCGCACCTCGGGGTGCATCGGGCAAGTGTAGATGACGGCACTCTTTCCCGGCGCCAGCGCCGCCTTGCCCGGCCCCGGCGCTGCCTTGCCCGCGACAGCGGGAGAGGCGTGCGGCTTGTGCGGTGTAGGGTCCGCATCGGACGCGCCACCGGAACGCCCGCCAACATAAGTCGCCGGGTCCTTCACGAATTTGGCGTGGCAGCCCGCTGAGCAAAAATAGTACGTCTGCTCTAGATACGTCGCCGTTGCTGCAGCGGCTTCCGGCTTGATGGACATATTGCATACCGGATCGGTGACAGTGTCATGCGTCTTCATGGCGCTAGCTCCAGATTCGCGCTGCCCCGGCGCCGAGGACGCCGATGCACTCTTGATAAGGGTCCTGCCCCCGAACTCGCTCCGTGGCGACATCGGAGCCATGACGTACGTCAGATCATGAAGTCGATGTCGGAGGCCCCGTTCGGACAATCGAGCCGAATGCGCCAAAAGGCACCCGATGCGCAAGAATGACCACTTCCTCCAATCCGGTCTGTTCGTCGGCGAACATAGCCGTCGGGATGGGGCCACTCGGGCCGGCTATCCGATATCCACGTCCGGGCATGTTCCGGCGCGACAGAGTTTACGGTCGCCCGGTAACGCGTGTTACCGCACAGATACGGCCGAAGATTCAGCACATGCTTGGCTTCCATCAAATTGAAAGAGGCATCAGCATGCAAACTGAAATTGTGAAGGTAACCGGCATGACATGCGGCGGCTGCATCAGCAATGTAACGCAGGCACTGAAAGCGATTGGCGGAGTAGGGAACGTGGATGTGTCGCTCTCAGCTGGCGAAGCGACAGTGCAATTCGACGAGCGGCAAGCTTCGCTCGATCAGCTAAAATCCGCCGTCAAAGACGCGGGCTATGGCGTGGATGCGACCAGCGCAGCTCAAAGTCATCAATCCAAAAAAGGTGGCTGCTGCTGCTAACGCGCCTAGATAGCACTCAAGCGATCGGGATTCAAGGCGTTTCTCGCTCGGCACGGCCGGTTCGCGCGGATCAGCGAACCTCGTCGAGCTTTGCGCTGATCGCCATCGGCACCACGTTTTTTGCGCCGAAGTGCCGCAGCGCCTTGTCTTCGCCGGCCATGCACAGCTCGCGCAGCTTGAGGAACACTTGACCGATCACGGTTTCGCGCCAGAACCAGTGCTCCGCTTCCATTGCCGCACGCGCGCCTGGCTGAGCGGCTGCGGCTTCGAAATAGTAAGCCTTCAGATCGTGGCAAACGAGCCGCAACGCGCCCACGGGCGTCAGATCATCGCGATAGCCCGGTATGGACGGATCGGCAATGAAATCCGTTACAAACCTGGCAGCCGCCTCTGCAGACAGTCCGCTCATGCCCGCCGTCGTGCGCCCGCGCTTTCTTTGCGACAGTTCGTGCCAGGGCACGAGCTCGGCGACTTCCCGTTGCAGTTCACTCGCCAGATCGCTATTCCCGGGCGGACGGCTGAGCGTGAACGGACAGGCGAATCCCTCCGGCTCTTGATCCAGTGGACGCGGCGCATCTTCAGGATAGTCCTCGAGTACCGGGCCGGACTTCGCCTCCAGAAGGCCCAGGACGGCAAGCAGTACGCGCCGCTGGAACGCAGCGTCGTTGGGGACGCCTAAGGGCCGCCCGAGAATGAACGAAACCCACAGCGCCCGCGGCGGATTCATGGCCGCAGTGTGCTCCCGCACCAGCGAAATCTGCGTCGTCGGAATGCCCTCTTCTTCGAGGTAGTGACCTAGGGCGCCCACGGCGCCCGTGCAATGCGGTCAGACCGGTGTCAGCAATACCGCGTCGACACGATCCTTCTTGAGCATCCCGGCGAGCTGGCGCGCCTTCTGCTCGAGACTGCGCGGTGGCGGCGCGCCCATGAAGGAATAGTGGTAGTCGGCCACTTCGCCTATCGCACCTTCGACCGCCAGCTCCTTCAGCCGGTCGATGGGAAAAACGACGTTGATGTCCTGCTGAAAAAGCCGGTTCGATCGAAATTCACTGAAACGTGGCTCATCACCAACTCGCCGGCGCTCATATCACCCGGGATAACACGGTAGTCCACATCCGCCGCGCCATCGCCAAACGGCCGATCCCCCTCGCGATGGATGCCCGAGGTCGTAATGATGGCGACCCGGCGCTTATTCAACGGCGGTCCGGCAACCCAGGGACGCCCGTCGAATCCCGTCAGCTCCTTGGTTCTACCGAGCAGGTAATTGCGCTCCGGCTCCGAAAGATCAGCAAGACGAACCATGATCCGTTAGCACCTCCAAATGAATCTGACTATACAGACAACGCTGCCCGCCTGGGGCTGGCTGCCGTCTGCCTAGATACGTAAATACCACGACCGCAGTAGCGACGCAATCTCCAATGCGTGTAAAAGCAGGGTCATCGCATGACACGTTCGGGCGGATATTTGCGATGCTCGATGCCAAGCACTTCGAAGCCTGCTTCGTGCGCTGGGTGGGTGGGCTGTGCCAGGGGCTGAAAGGCAAGGTGGTGGCCATTGATGGCAAGACGGTGCGCCGCTCGCATCGGCTGGGCCAGGGGGCGATTCATCTGGTGTCGGCCTACTGCGGGGCGTTGCGGGTGAGCCTGGGACAGGTCAAGACCGACGCCAAGAGCAACGAGATCACCGCGATCCCGCAGTTGTTGGAGGCTTTGTTACTCAAGGGGGCGGTGGTAACGATCGATGCGATGGGCTGTCAACAGGCGATCGCCCAGAAGATCGTGCAGGGCGGGGCCGATTACGTGTTGGCGGTCAAGGAAAACCAGCCAGGCTTGTGCGAGGGGCTGCGCGAGTTATTCGCCGCGCATGATGCGCGGGGCCTGAAGACGGTGCGCTTTAGCGAGCACACCGAGATCGGCAAGGACCACGGTCGGATCGAGACGCGGCGTTGCGTGGTAAGTAAGGATATCCGATGGCTGGCGCAGCGCGACAAAATACTTCGCAGGCTCCATCGTCATTGCGGACGACGGGATCAGGTTTTACCGGTTACTCTTATGCGCTTCTCCAGCCACGCGTCCACGGACCATTGCCAGCGACTCGCGATCAGCAGCACGGCGAGCAGTATGCCCCAGGACAGGTGCTGATTGAGGCCCGCTTCGCTCAGGTCGGAATAGGAAATGACCGCGACCACGTTTAGGATGAAAAGCCCCGCTGCCGAAAACCGGCCGAGCAGGCCGATCACCAGCAGGGCAGAGAGACCGAGCTCCGCACTCGCCGCCATGGTCGCTGCCACTGCCGGCGGCAACAGCGGCACATGATATACGTCGCTGAAAAGATACAGAGTGCTGCTCCAGCTCTGCACCTTGGTCAGGCCGGACTTGAAAAATACGTTTGCCAAATACAGGCGCAAGCCCAGGTCCATCAGCGGCGCAAGCCATTCCGGCCAATGCGAGGCGGTGTAATAAAAACGACCAATGCGCGATAAAATGCCCATGCTATAGCTCCTGTGATATTGATATTTAACCGTCAATCAAAACGCCTAGTTGCAGCAGTTTAGGTAAGGTAGATTGCAGATCGAAGTCCGAATGGAGTTCCAAGGTGACATCCGTTGCCGCGCCCAATGAGGCGCCGCCTTGTATTCGTTTGAGCCAATCGGCTTCGGCATCTGACAGGTCGTCGACCAGAACCACATCATCCTTGCGGCTGACCAGAGCGTTGCACGAGCCTACATCGAGATCAATGCGGAAGTCACTGTCCGCGCCTGGCTGATGAGCGTGCCAGATAGCAGCAACCGGATAGCTGGAGTGCAGGAGACGACAGGCTGGATGGGTATGCAAGATCAGGTCGGGATATTGTTCGGCGGACAGTTGTGCCAGCTTGCCGGTGTCCAGCCCGGCGGCATCGTCCGCGAAATACGCGCAGTGGCAAGCCCACTCCAGCGCCGCGACATCCGACAGGTAGGCCAAGCCGCGCGCGGGTTCGAAGGACGCGAGCAGATCGGCCATTTCCGCCCCATAACGATGCAGGTTGCCGCTGTGCGAGGCGTGCTCCCCGATGTATTGTCGCGTGATCAGCCTGAAGAAATCCTTGCCCACGAGCTGCTCGACAACCGGATACGCGCCCGCGAGCGCGTCGTGCAGATTGCCGCGATAATTATTTCGGTAGACTCCGATCGCGACCTCGGACGAATAGTTGCGGTAGCGTGCGGCTGTCCGCGACGACGGCTCCTCGCCGCGCACGATGGCGCCGGCGAATTCGGACAGGACCACATTCAGCGCAGACATGAACATCCTCCATGCGCCGCTGCGCCTTCGCCGCCTCGCCCATGAGCACCGGCAATGCCGGAATATCGCTGTCCCATTCGATCAGCGTGGGCCGCGGCCCGATCTGCTGCAGCACGCGCTCGTACAATTCCCACGCCTCGGGATAGACCGGATGGTCATGCGTATCCACCAGGCAGCCGTCCCTCTCGCTATATCCGGCCAGGTGATACTCCTTTACCGCGTCGGCCGGGAGGGCCTCGATGAAGGCCGTGGCATCCACGCCCAGGTTGCGCACATTCACATACAGGTTTTCCACATCGAACAGGATGCCGCATCCCGTGCGCCGGCTCAGTTCGCCCAGAAACTCGCCCTCGCTCATTTCGGCCTGCTTGAACGATAGATAGCTGGAGAGGTTTTCCACCAGGACTTGCCGGCCGAGCTTTTCCTGCAGCGCCTGCACGCGAGCCGATACGTGGGTCAGGGCTTCCTGCGTATAGGGGAACGGCAACAAATCGTTGATCACCATGCCCGCCGCGGAATTCCAGCACAAGTGTTCGGACACCGCTGCGGGCTGCACCGCCTCGCACAGGCGCTGCAAGGCGGCTAGATGCGCCTGGTCGAGCGGGGTGGTCGAAGCCAGCCCCATGCCGACTCCATGCAGACTGACGGCATAATGTTCGCGCAGCTTGAGTAGGGTATGCAGCGGCGCGCCGCCGCCGAAAAAATTCTCGCTGTGCACCTCCACCCAGCCGAGCTTGGGCAAATTGTCCAAGACCGCGCGATAGTGAGGCGCCCGCAACCCGATGCTCGCGGTGCACGGCAAGGCATGTGTTGCGGGCTTGGTCATTACATGGGTTTCAGGGTGCCGCCGGCGATCTTGTCGCAGGTGCCTTTTGGAACGGCGACGAAATCCATCGGGTCATTGTTTCTGGTCGCCTGCCCTGCACAGGCATGCGCGCTTTTGTTGCTCGAGCAATCGTTCTTGCCCGCTTTGGCGATGCCAAAGCATTTTTCCATGTTGCTCTTGCTGGCAGCCATGGCGCTGCCGCCGGCTATGCCCAGCGCCAGCAGACTACCTATTGCGGCGGAAATAATGCGACGGTTGTTCATATCGAAACTCCTTGGGTTGGGTTGATTGAAGCCGAGGATTTCTCCTCTGCCATTAGTCAGGGCAACGATACGATTCCTTACAAGCACGCACCATCATCGGTTCACACATTTGTCCAAGATCGATTCAATGCAGGTCCATTGCGGTCCTATCTCGCTGATTCTTCACAAAACACCGTATAAGTCGAAAATCGTGCGTTTAATAGGAATCAGGATCGGGATAGGCAGTTCACGACGCCCGGCGCCACTGATGTCGAGCGGTTGGACATGCGCTTCTGGGCTGGCAAGTCCTCCATAACCTTCCTGAACGCAGAAATCGCCACCTGCATGCCGTGCTGCACAATCAGTAGCTCGATCCTGTTACTTCGCAGCAAGTGGTCAACCGGGGGGCGGCGCGTGATAGTGCCTACATTGCTGCCATATACAAGAGGCCGAGAGAGGTGACCTCGGTTTTTTCCGCTGGGCGCAACAGGCCCTCGCGTTCGTAGAAGCGGATGCTGTCCGTGCTGATTTGCAACGACGCCGCGACCTTGCCGATGGTCAGCATTCCCATCACCGGTTGAGCGTTGCCTGGATGCGTACAGGTTGACGGTGATTTGATGGGATCAACGCCTTGCTTCCGGCACGCCCATCGATTGGGCGAGTTTCTCACCCTTATCTGCGGCAAGGCCCGGGGGAGCGCCACCCACGCTGCGCATCGCGTCAAAAAACAAAGACGCCCTCCCCCACAGCGAATTGAAGAATATCGCGCTGACGCTGCCCGCCATTGCGGCCATAGCCCACACCGGGTAGATCAGGCCTGTCGCGGCTAGCGGAATGCCGATGCCGTTAAAGCAGAACGCCAGAACCACGTTTTGGACCATCTTGCGGTAGCCGCGGCGGCTGATGCCGTGGGCGACGATTATCGATTCGAGACGATTGCGGAGAATAATGATGTCGGCCGACTCGAGCGCGATGTCGGTGCCGCTGCCCATGGCGATGCCTACGTCCGCCTGCATCAGCGCAGGCGCGTCGTTGATGCCGTCGCCGACCATCGCGACCTTGCCCGCTCGCTGCAGCCGGCGGATGATTTCCGCTTTTGCAGCAGGCAGCACACCCGCGTACACTTCGTCGATGCCGGCCTCGCGCGCTACGCGCTTGGCCGCGCGCTCGTTGTCACCGGTCAGCAAGATGGGCATGATGCCGGCTTGGCGCAGCGCGGCGACAGTTTTCGCCGCATCGGCGCGCAGGCGGTCGCCCAGCGCGATGATGCCGAGTGCGTTGCCGTTCATCGCGACCGCGATCACCGTACGCCCGAGTTCCTCCAATTCCCGGATACGTGACGGAAGGGAACCCAAGTCGACGCCTTCCTCCTCCAAAAACCTTGGACTTCCAACCAAAATAGCAGCTCCCTCGATTCGAGCCCTTACTCCGCGGCCTAGAACTGCCGCGAAGTCCGTTACCTCAACCGGCGTCACCTTGCGCTCAAATGCAATGTTTACGATTGCCTGAGCCAGGGGATGCTCTGAAGATGTTTCTGCTGCGGCCGCAATTCCCAGCAATTTTTCTTCGGATCCACCCAGGCTGACGATTTCCTGCACCAGCGGCTGCCCTTGCGTCAGTGTGCCCGTCTTGTCCAATACGACATACTTGACCAACCTATAAGCTTGAAACGCTTCACCGGTGCGCATGAGAATACCGCGCTCCGCGGCTTCGCCCGCACCGCGCACGATCGAAAGCGGCGCCGAAATCCCCACCGCGCACGGGTAGCCCATGACCAGCACGCTCAGTCCCGCGAACACGGCGCGCTCGATATCGACCTGTCCGGTCAGAAACCACGAACCGATCGCCCAACCGACCGCCGCGAGGATCGCAATCGCAAGCACGATCGGCGTGTAGACCCGCAGCACACGATCGACCAGGTGCAGTAGTCCCGGTTTCAAGGCACGCGCGTCCTCGACGTGCCGAATCACCTGCTGCAGGAAGCTGTCTTCGCCGATCGCAGTGACGCGCACCAGCAGGGTGCCGATACGGTTCATCGAGCCGTCGACGACTTTGCTGCCTTGCGCTTTCTCGACCGGTATCGGCTCCCCGCTCACCAGAGATTCATCGACTGCCGAATGACCGCCGATCACCTCTCCGTCCACGGGAATGCGCTCGCCCGGGCGGATCCGCACGCCGTCGCCGACCCTTACCTGCTCGATCGGAATTTCCTCCTCCCGCTCGCCACGCACCACGCGCGCGGTCTGGGGCTGCAGGTCGAGGAGCTTCTTGACCGCCTGCGAGCTTCTGGTCTTGACGATCAGGGACAGCCACTCCGAGAAAACATGGTAGGTAACCACCATCACCGAGACGGCAAAAAAAGACGCGGTCGGATAATCTACCGGTTGCAAGACGAGACCGATCAAGCCACCGGCGATGCCGGCGAAAGCGCCGATCTCGAGCAGCACATGCTGATTAAGAATTCCTCGTTTCAGCGCCTGAATTGCCATCATCAGGATGTGATTGGCGAGGGCGAAGACCATGACCAGCGCGAAGGCTCCCGTAATCCATGGCGTCGCCGCCGCCAGCCAGCCCCGAGACCGCGCGTAGTACAACGCTGCCCCGAGCAGACATAAACCGACGGCC